>NZ_JBRREA010000001.1:0-212493 GCF_056759975.1 Stenotrophomonas sp. STEN031 | reverse complement strand
GTGGGGGGGGGGGGGGTGCGGTTGCGGGGGCATTGACGCCCCCCCCCCTGCGGGGGGGGGGCCTCCCCGCCAAACCCCCCGCCCTCCCGGGCCGGGGCACTACCATCCTGCCTGTTACTTCTTGTTCGGCACTTCAAAGCCAAGCTTGTCCACCTGTTGCGGGTGCTGCGGTACGCGCTTGAGCTTGTCGGTGTTGACGTCGTACTTGTCGCGCAGGCGGAGGGCCAACTGGCGGTAGGTGGCGTTGTCCATGTCCGGTTCGCGGGCGAAGATCCAGGCCATTTCGCGACCCGGGTAGCCAATCAGCGCCCAGGAGTAATCCGGCGCCACTTCCAGGATGCGGGTATGGGTGGGCACCACCCGGTAGAACCAGGTGCGCCAGCGGCGGTTGCCACTGTCTTCGTCAACCTTGGCGCGGATCTCGATCTCTTCTGCAGGCTCGGCAAACCCGTCACGGAACTGGTACTGGATCGAAACCTTGTTGTCGTCGCGCAAGGTATAGGTGTTGACGCTGGCCACATGGCCGCGCTCGATGAAATTGGGCACCCGGCCAATCACATACCAGCGGCCCATGAAGCGCTGCAGGTCAATCGGCCCCTCGGCAATTCCCTCCACCGTCGCCGTCGGGGCAGTCTCCTGGGCGTATGCCGGGCTCAGCGGCAGGGCCAGACTCAACAACAAAACGGACAGGAAGACGGGAATCGGTCGCATTACGGGTAGGGCACCTATGAAGGTCAGGGCTGCATGTTCGGCGGGCAGTGATGCGCCCGTCAATGGCAGGTCGCAGTCTGTGAGATGGCGGCCGCCGAGGATGCATTCCAACACAGCCATGTTGCCGGAGAACGTCATGACCAAGCCGCTCGCATCGTCATCCCGTCGTAGCACGCCTGAAGCGCCCGATCCTCGGGTGTTGCGGTGCGTCAGACAGGCGGCCCTGGCGGGGCTGGCGCTGGTCCTGGTCTGGCCGGCGGCGCGTGGTCACAGCACGTGGATCGGCTGGATGCCGTTGTGGCTGTTGGGTATGCCGCTGAGTGCCTGGTGGGCCTTGTACCGCTTTCGCCTACCCGCAGCTTGGCGGAATCGCCACGCCAAGCCGCGTAAGCGCGGGCCGCAAGCCACCCGTGGCCGTCGCCCGGCCCGGCGCCGTCTGCCGCAGGCGGCCTGACCTTCGACACGTGGGGCAGGGGCGGGGCCTGTGCTAGCGTTCGCGGCCTATGACCGCATGGAGCCAACATGTCCCGACTCACCTCCGCCTGCCTTGTGGCAGGCCTGCTTTCCACCAGCCTGGCCGGTGCCGCCGTGGCCGCTGAAGACACCCAGGACAAGTACGCCTGGCTGGAAGACGTCACCGGCGACAAACAGCTGGGCTGGGTGAAGGAGCAGAACGCCAAGTCCGAAGGCCGCCTGGCCGTGACCCCGCAGTTCAAGGCGATGGAAGCCGGCATCCGTGAGGTGCTGGATTCGGACGCCAAGATCCCGGGCGTGGAGAAAATCGGCGACTACTACTACAACTTCTGGAAGGACAAGCAGCATGAGCGCGGCGTGTGGCGCCGCACCACGCTGGTCGAATACCGCAAGGCCGAGCCGTTGTGGGAAACCGTGCTGGACCTGGACGCGCTGAACAAGGCCGAGGGTGAGAACTGGGTATGGCACGGCGCCAACTGCCTGCGCCCGGAATACAACCGCTGCCTGATCGCGCTGTCGCGCGGTGGCGCCGATGCCGATGTCACCCGCGAGTTCGATGTTTCGAAGAAGGACTGGATCAAGGACGGCTTCTTCCGTCCGGAGGCCAAGGGCGGCCTGGGCTGGATCGACCAGGACAACGTCTTCGTCTATACCGATTTCGGTGATGGCTCGATGACCACCTCCGGCTACCCGCGCGTGGTCAAGCGCTGGCAGCGCGGCACCCCGATCAGCGCCGCAACCACCGTGTACGAAGGCAAGCCGGAGGACATGTACATCTCGGCGATGCACGATGACACGCCGGGCTTCGAGCGCAACTTCGTCAGCCGCACGATTGCCTTCTACAACAATGAGCTGTTCCTGATCGGTGCCGACGGCAAGCTGACCAAGGTGGACGCGCCGAATTCGGCCGAGAAGGGCATCCGCCGCGAGTGGCTGACCCTGGAGCTGCGCGAGCCGTGGACCGTGGGTGGCAAGACTTACACCGCCGGCTCGCTGCTGGCGACGAAGTTTGATGATTTCATGGCAGGCAAGCGCGAGTTCGACGTGCTGTTCGCGCCGACCGACACCACCTCGCTGGCCGGCACCACCTGGACCAAGTCGCACGTGGTGTTGAACGTGCTGGATGACGTCAAGAACCGCCTGAAAGTGCTGACCCATGGCAAGGACGGCTGGGTGAGCAGCGATTTCACCGGCGCACCGGCATTCGGCACCATTGGTGTCGGCGCGGTGGACGCGGATGAAAGCGATGCGGTGTGGATGACCGTCACTGATTACCTGACCCCGACCACGCTGGCCCTGGCCGAAATCGGCAAGCAGCCGGAAGTGCTCAAGACCATGCCGGCGTTCTTCGATGCCAGCGACAAGGTGATCGAGCAGCACTTCGCCACCAGCAAGGACGGCACCCGCGTGCCTTACTTCGTGGTGCACGACAAGGCGATGAAGCTGGACGGCTCCAACCCGACCCTGTTGTACGGCTACGGTGGCTTTGAAATCTCGCTGACGCCGAGCTATTCCGGCGGCATGGGCCGGGCCTGGCTGGACAAGGGCGGCGTGTATGTCGTGGCCAACATCCGTGGTGGTGGCGAGTATGGCCCGCGCTGGCACCAGGCGGCGCTGAAGCAGAACCGTCACAAGGCGTATGAGGACATGGCGGCGGTGGCGCAGGATCTGGTCACCCGCAAGATCACCTCGGCCAAGCACCTGGGCGTGCAGGGCGGCAGCAACGGCGGCCTGCTGACCGGCAATATGCTGACCCAGTACCCGGAGCTGTTCGGTGCGGTGGTGGTGCAGGTTCCGCTGCTGGACATGAAGCGTTACAGCCACCTGTTGGCCGGCGCCTCGTGGATGGCCGAGTACGGCAACCCGGATACGGCCGATTGGGACTTCATCAAGACCTTCTCCCCGTACCACCTGTTCGACCCGGCCAAGAGCTACCCGCCGGTGCTGTTCACCACGTCCACCCGCGATGACCGCGTGCACCCGGGCCACGCCCGCAAGATGGCGGCCAAGATGATCGACGCTGGCAAGGACGTGACCTACTACGAGAACATCGAAGGCGGCCATGGTGGTGCGGCGAACAATGCGCAGGCCGCGCATATGTCGGCACTGGCTTACAGCTTCCTGTGGGAACAGCTGAGCAAGAAGTGATGCCTGGTTTGAAGTGATGCAAAACAAACGCCACCGAAAGGTGGCGTTTGTTTTTGCTTCGGCTTAAGCCCCTCTCCCGCCTGCGGAAGAGGGGTTGGGGTGAGGGCAGAGCGGAGTCTTGTTAGTGAATTGCGGTAGGCATTTCAAAAGCTCAAAAGCTCAAAAGCGTCCTCCCATCCGCCCTCCGGGCACCTTCCCCCGCAAGCGGGAGAAGGGAATGGCGAAAGCCCAAGCCCAAGCCCAAGCCCAAGCCAAAGCCAAAGCCAAAGCCAAAGCCAAAGCCAAAGCCAAAGCACTCCTGCTTGCTGTTTGATGCCTTGCTTCTGCTCCCTCCCTTTCGCCACGGGCGAAGGGGAGGGCTGGGGAGGGGTGCCTTTATTCTTCTAGCTTTTAGCCCTCAGCTCTCAGCCAACTTTCCGAGCCAACCAGCTCTCCAACCCACGCCCAATCCGCTCCACCGCCTCCTGCAAACGCCCAACATCCTGCGTATACGCAATCCGCACATGCTGGTTGGCGCGGTGGTTCCCAAAATCCAGGCCAGGCGTAAACGCCACATGCTCGGTCTCCAGGAAGTGTGCACAGAACGCCTGCGCATCATCGGTAAACGCGCTCACGTCGCAGTACAGGTAGAACGCACCTTGCGGCTCCACATCAATCCGGAACCCAAGCCCCCGCAACGCCGGCAACAGATAATCCCGCCGCTGCCGGAACTGCTCGCGTCGCTGCTCGAAGATCGAAATCGTCTCCGGCTCGAAACAGGCCAACGCCGCATGCTGCGCCATCGACGGCGCGCTGATGTACAGGTTCTGCGCAAGCTTCTCCAGCTCGGGCACCGCGCGCGGCGGCGCCACCAGCCAGCCCAACCGCCAGCCGGTCATGCCGAAATACTTGGAGAAGCTGTTCAGCACGAACGCCTCGTCATCTACCTCCAGCACGCTGGGCGCATCAAAGCCATAGGTCAGGCCGTGGTAGATCTCATCCACCACCAGATGCCCGCCACGCTCCTTCAGTGCGGAAGACAAGCCAGCCAATTGCCCGGCATCCAGGGTGGTGCCAGTCGGATTGGCAGGCGAAGCCACCAATGCCCCAACGCTGCCAGCATTCCAATTGGCCGCAATCGAGTCCGGGGTCAGCTGATAGCCACTTTCAGGCCCCACCGGCACCAGCTGCGCCGCACCTTCCACCAGCCGCAGGAAATGCCGGTTGCAGGGATAGCCGGGATCGGCCAGCAGCCAGTGCTTGTCCGGGTCCACCAGCAGGCTGGAGGCCAGCAGCAGCGCGCCCGAGCCGCCCGGGGTGACCAGAAACCGCTCCGGGTCGATATCCAGGCCGTAGCGCTGGCCGTAGAAGCCCGAGATGGCCTGGCGCAGGGCGGGCAGGCCGCGCGCCGCGGTGTAGCGCGTATGGCCGGCCGCCAATGCGGCTTGGCCGGCGCGGACGATGGGCTCGGCGGTGGTGAAATCGGGCTCGCCGATCTCCAGGTGGATCACGTCGTGGCCTTGCTGCTCCAGCGCGTTGGCGCGGGCCAGCAGCGACATGACGTGGAAGGGCGCGATCTCCTGACTGCGGCGGCTGTATGGGGCGTGCGGGGTGTGGGGCGTGTTCATCGCTGCATGATAGGCGCCGTTGATGGCAGCGGGGCAAGCGCCGGGCATGGCACACTGTGGCCTGCTGCACTGGATGCACCACCGCTGTTCCGGAGCGAACCCGATGAAACCTCTTCTTTGCCTGTTGGTTGCAAGCCTGATGATCAATACCGCCGCCGCGTCCCAGCCCACCCCGCCCGATGTCGAGAAGCGCCCGCATACGGTGACTGCCCCGTTTGGTGCGCAACGCGAGGATGTGTACTACTGGCTGCGCGACGACGAGCGCAAGGAGCCGGCGATGCTGGCTTACCTCAACGCCGAGAACGCCTATACCGACGCCCTGATGGCGCCGCTCAAGCCGCTGGAGGACAAGCTGTACGCCGAGATCGTCGGCCGCATCAAGCAGGACGATGCCAGCGTGCCGTACCGCGAGCGCGGCTACTGGTACTACACCCGCTACGAGACCGGCAAGGATTACCCCATCCACGCCCGCCGCAAGGGTGACATGCAGGCCCCGGAAGAGGTGCTGCTGGATCTCAATACGCTGGCCGAAGGCAAGGGCTATTACGCCGTCAGCGACATGGACATCAGCCGCGACAACACCTTGCTGGCCTATGCCGAAGATGGCGTCGGCCGCCGCCAGTACACCATCCGCTTCAAGGACCTGGGCACCGGCAAGCTGCTGGATGACGTGATCGAAGGCGTTTCGGCCAATGTGATCTGGGCCGATGACAACCGCACCCTGTTCTACGTCGAGAATGACCCCGAAACCCTGCTCACCGTGCGCGTCAAGAAGCACGTGCTCGGTACCCCGACCAGTGCCGACGTGCTGGTCTACGAGGAGAAGGACGACAGCTTCTACATGGGCATCGGCCGCACCCGCGACGACCGCTTCATCACCATCGGCGTGGACAGCACCGTGTCCTCCGAGCTGCGTTACACCTCGGCCGCCAACCCGGGCGAGTTCACCGTGCTGGCCAAGCGCGAGCGCGACGTCGAATACGACGCCGACCACTACAACGGCCAGTGGGTGATCCGTACCAATGCCGATGGCGCCACCAACTTCAAGCTGGTCACCGCGCCGGAAGGTGCCACTGACCGCAAGCAGTGGAAGGATTGGGTCAAACACGATCCGCAGGTGCTGATCGAAGGCTTCGAGCTGTTTGACGGCTACACCGCCATCGCCGAGCGCGCCGAAGCGCTGGAGCGCGTGCGCCTGCTGTTCGCCGATGGCCGCAGCGAGTTCGTCAAGGCCGATGAGCCTGCCTACTCGATGGGCCTGTCAGTCAACGCCGAGCCCGATACCGAGTGGCTGCGCTACACCTATACCTCGCTGACCACCCCGGCCACCACCTACGAACTCAACGTCAAGACCGGCGAGCGCCGTCTGCTCAAGCAGCAGCCGGTGATCGGCTATGACCCGAGCAAGTATGAAACCGAGCGCGTCTGGGTGACCGCCCGCGATGGCGCGCGCATTCCGGTGTCGCTGGTCTACAAGAAGGGCTTCAAGAAGGACGGCACCGCCGCCCTCTACCAGTACGCCTATGGCAGCTACGGCATGTCGATGGACCCGGGCTTCAACCAGAGCGTGGTCAGCCTGCTCGATCGTGGCGTGGTCTATGCCATCGCGCATATCCGCGGCGGCGAGGAAATGGGCCGCAGCTGGTACGAGAACGGCAAGCTGCTGCACAAGCAGAACACCTTCAACGATTTCGTCGACGTGACCCGCGCGCTGGTCGCACAGGGCTATGCTGCCAAGGACCGCGTCGCGGCCTCGGGCGGCAGCGCCGGTGGCCTGCTGATGGGCGCGGTGGCCAACCAGGCCCCCGGCGACTATCGGGTAATGGTGGCGCAGGTGCCGTTCGTCGACGTGGTCACCACCATGCTCGACGCCAGCATCCCGCTGACCACCAACGAGTACGACGAGTGGGGCAACCCGGAGCAGAAGAAGTACTACGACTACATGCTCAAGTACTCGCCGTACGACAACGTCACCGCGCAGGCCTATCCGTCGCTGTTCGTCGGCACCGGCCTGTGGGATTCGCAGGTGCAGTACTGGGAGCCGGCCAAGTGGGTGGCCAAGCTGCGTGACGTCAACACCGGCAGCCAGCCCATCGTGTTCCGCACCAACATGGAGGCCGGCCACGGAGGCAAGTCCGGTCGCTTCCAGCGTTACAAGGAACAGGCCGAGTCCTTCGCCTTCGTGCTGTGGCAGCTGGGCCTGGCCGATTGATGCAGCCGGGTCGTAGCGATGCCTGATACACCACCGCCACGCGATCCTCCCGATCCACGCACGCGCCCACCGCGCCTGCGCTGGGCGTGGTGGCTGCTGGCCTATGTAAGCCTGGGCGTGGGCATCGTCGGCATCTTCGTGCCGGGGCTGCCCACCACCGTCTTCGTGCTGATTTCGGCGTGGGCGGCCTCGCATGGCTCCGAGCGGCTGCACCGCTGGCTGCTGGATCACCCGCGCTTCGGCCCGGCCATCCGCGACTGGCAGGCGCACGGCGCGGTCAGCCGCAAGGGCAAGTGGATGGCCAGCCTGACCATGCTGGCCTGCGCCCTGATCACCCTGTGGTGCGTGCCGCTGGCCTGGGTGAAATGGACCTCCATCAGCATCATGGCCTGTGTCTGCCTGTGGCTGTGGCTGCGCCCCTTGCCCCCCGGCGAACGCTGAACGGAACGCGCCTGCCATTCGGACTTCATGGTCCAGTGGCTATACTCCGGGGATGAACACGACGTCCCGTTTCCTGATTCTCATCCCGGCGGCCCTCCTGCTGCTGGGTCTCAGTGCCTGCGGTAACAAAGGCCCCTTGGTGATGCCGCAGAAGCCGGTGCCGATCGAGGAACAGGAAGTCATCCCGGCCGAGCAGCCCGCTGCCGATCCGGCCACCGACAAGGTTGACCCGGCTGCCGACAAGAAGGCAGATCAGGCGCTGGACGATGCAACCGGTGGTGATGGCGTCAATGAGTAAGTCGGCAACAGGGCGCCTGCAGTTCAGCAAGATGCATGGCGCCGGCAATGATTTCGTGGTGTTGGACCTGCGTGATGGCAGTGCGCCGCCGGATGCAGCGCAGGCAGCGCTGCTGGCCGACCGTCATCGTGGCGTCGGCTGCGACCAGATCCTGACCATCGAGGCCCCGCGCAGCGAAGGCGCGGTAGCGTCCTACCGCATCTGGAACTCCGACGGCTCCACCTCCCAGCAATGCGGCAACGGCGCGCGCTGCGTGGCCGCCTGGCTGGTACGCGACGGCGCGGCGCAGGGCGACGATTTCATCATCGACAGTCCCACCCGCACCCATGCCGTGCAGCGCCTGGCCAATGGCGAATACGCCGTGGCCATGGGCAAGCCCGAATTCGAGCCGGCACAGATTCCGCTGCTCGGCTTCCCGCGTGCGCGCGAGGAGTACATGACCTCGCTGCAGGGCGAGAACGTGCGCTTTGGCGCCGTATCGATGGGCAACCCGCACGCCGTGCTGGAAGTCGGCTCGGTCGACGCCGCACCGGTCGAGCGGGTAGGGCCCTTGCTGCAGCAGAACCCCTCGTTCCCGGAATCGGTGAATGTCGGCTTCGCCCAGGTAATGGATGCCGGCCACGCCCGCCTGCGCGTCTACGAGCGCGGCGTTGGCGAGACCCTGGCCTGCGGCAGCGGAGCCTGCGCGGCGGCGGTAGTGCTGATGCAGCGCGGCCGCCTGCAGCGTGACGCCTTGATCTCCTTGCCCGGTGGCGACCTGCGTATCCAATGGCCGGCAGACGATGCCGAGATCGTGATGTCCGGCCCGGCAGCATTCGTATTCGACGGAGAGTGGATGGGATGAACGACACAGTCGAGAAAATCGGTGCCCATGAAGTCGCAGCCTGGCTGCGGCGTCATCCGACCTTCCTCAAACAGTTCCCCGATCTGGCACTGACCATGGTGGTGCCGCGCGACGACGGCCCCACCGCCTCGCTCGCCAGCTACCAGCTGGAAGTGCTGCGCGACAAGAGCCGCGAGCTGTCGCGGCGCTTGGCCGACCTCGGCGCCAACGCGCAGATCAACGAGCGCCTGGCCGTGCGTACCCACCAGCTGACCCTGGCGCTGATGCGCCAGACCAGCGCCGCCGACACCCTGCGCGCGATGGCCGCCTCGCTGGAAGAAGATTTCGCCGGCGACCTGGTGCGCATCGTCTCCTTCGACGACGTGCCGGAACTGGCCGAAGCACCGTGGCTGCAGGTCATCGCCAAGGACGACGCCAAGCTGGCGCCGTTCCACGACTGCCTGCAGGACGGCGAGCCCATCTGCGGCCGCCTGCAGCAGGAAAAGAACGTCGTGCTGTATGGCGAGCGCGTAAACGAAGTGTCGTCCACCGCATTGTTGCCGCTGCCGGGCGTCGGCCTGATCGCGGTAGGCAGCTACGACCCCAACCGCTTCTATCCCGGCATGGGCACGCTGTTCCTGCGCATGATGGGCGAATCGCTGGTGGCCGGCCTGCAGCGCTTCCGCAGCGCTTGAGTGGAGTGACGCGGCGATGAGCGCCGTCCAGGCATTCCTGTCCTATCTGCAGGTCGAGCGCCGCATGTCGGCGCACACGCTGGACGCCTACCAGCGCGACCTCGCCGCGCTCACGCAATGGTGCGAAGCGCACGACGTCGCCGATCCGCAAACCCTGCAAGGCGACCAGCTGCGCGAGTTCGTCGCCAGCGAGCACCGCCGCGGCTTATCAGCAAAGAGCCTGCAGCGCCGCCTATCGGCCTGCCGCAGCTTCTACGCTTGGCTGCTGAAGAACAACGTCATCGACAACAGCCCCGCAGCCGGACTGCGTGCGCCCAAGGCACCGCGCAAACTGCCGCAGGTGCTGGACGCCGACGAAGCCGTGCAGCTGGTCGAACTGCCCACCGACGCCCCGCTGGGCCTGCGCGACCGCGCGCTGTTGGAACTGTTCTATTCCTCGGGCCTGCGCCTGAGTGAACTCTGCGCCATGCGCTGGCGCGACCTCGATACCGCCACCGGCATCGTGCTGGTGCACGGCAAAGGCAACCGCGAACGCACCGTGCCGGTCGGCTCGCATGCAATGAACGCATTGCAGGAGTGGCGCAGGGAAAGCGGCGGCACCGGCGAGAAGCCTGTGTTCCCGGGGCGCAGCGGCGGCCCCATCAGTCAGCGCGCCGTGCAGATCCGCATCAAGCAACTGGCGCAACGCCAAGGGCTGTTCAAGAACGTGCACCCACATATGCTGCGGCACAGTTTCGCCAGCCATATTCTGGAATCCTCAGGCGATCTGCGTGGTGTGCAGGAACTGCTGGGGCATGCGGATATTGCAACCACGCAGATATATACGCATCTGGATTTCCAGCATCTGGCCAAGGTTTATGATGCTGCGCATCCTAGGGCTAAGCGGAAGAGTTGAGACCGGCGAAAGCCCCCTCGGATCATGAATAGGTGGATGATACAAACCACTTGGCTTTTTCAGGTTTATATGCCCTGAAGAATGAGCTGTTGATAAGGTGGGGCAACTTACAATGAACGGCTCGCCCCCTCTGGGGCTTGGAGGGCATGCTATTTATTTGCTTTATTTACTTTCGGCTAGTACCTCCAGGGGCGTTCAGCTTTTTTTGCCATTCCGTTGGATGTTCTTCATTGGACCTGTTGTGAGGGTGTTTTCCGCTTCCCTCTCCTTTTAGGACAGCTTCGGAGAATACTTTGATGACGAAGTGGCGAAGGCAGATGGATGAGGCGATAACTAGGATTGCTGAAACAGCGACTTCCCAACTGGATGCGGTGTCTGACGTGACGCGGAGAGGCATTGCGAACGGCATCGTTGGCGGGAAGAATGAGAGGGCAACGATAAAACCATTGTCGGGCTCCTTCGCGCCACCGAGGCAAAGTAGAAGGCATGTCATTGGCAACAGGATCAGTGTGTTCCTTATCGGGGATGTAGAGTTGGGGAGCAGCGCTGAGGCAAGGGAGAAAATGAGGCTCCAGAGCAATAGTCCCAGTGCTCCACTTGCTATGGCCATCGACAGATGCGCCCAGCTTCTAACCGCTGCGTAAATGTCGGATACTTCGAGGATTCCAAGTATCACTGCTGTGGCTATGCCGTAGGCAGCGTACGCGGCAATTGTCTTGAGTCCATGTAGACCGGCTGCGATAATCTTCCCATCTAACCAGATCGCCGGTGTGATAGCGGCGAGTACGATCTCGCTGATTCTCCCGAACTTCTCACCTGCTATCCCTTGCATTATTAAGGAGAGCGCGGAAATGACGCCCATAATCGTCAGTATCATTATGCTTATGGAGATAATGTAGCGGTCGGGCCTGGCTTTTCCCAATGCTCCCTTTGTAGTATGCGGGATCAACTGAAGGGGGCGGATGATCTCGTTGAATTGTTGCTCTGATACTCCTTCGCGCTTTGAGCTGATCTTTAGGTGGAAGGGTGCGAAGCTCTCTATAAGCGCTTCCTGCCAATACACCCTTTTGCTTGTGTACAAGCGGTAAACAGCAGGCTCCTGCTCTACTAAAAGACCCGCCAACTCCCCATTCTCAATTTTTTTGAGAGAATCTTCGTGAGAGCTGGCAGACGTGGGGGTGAAGTTGAATCGTTTGGATGAAGAGGCAGGGAATAGGTCGACGTTTGGTGTCTCTATGCCGATATTTATTCCTGTAGGTGCTGATAGCGCTATCATCGCGTCGCCGCCGAAGCGAATAAGTGCTATCAGTGAAAGGATCAAAAGGCTGATTATTTCTCCCCTGATGTCAAAGAATCTAAGAAACTCGAAACGGGCGACGTCTAGTACTCTACGGTCCATCCTTGACTCCGGATCGGTTGGATGCGATGGCGGATACGTAAGCTTGGTGGAGGTTGGGACGGGTGATATCGATGTCCAGGACGGCATCGTGGCGGCTAATTTCGACGAGTGCGGTGGTAAAGGCGCTAAGGGCTATTTCAGGGAACTCAATTGTCAGTCGATTTTTCACGTGTCCAGTCACGCGGTGGGGCGGAAGGTTGCTGAAGCTTGGGGCAGCGCCCTGTTTTACTCGTAATGTGACGGTGCGCATGGATGGCTCCACATTTTCAGTGCACCCCATTTCATAACCGCTGATAGTTGAAGTGCGCCCTGATTGAATGAGCGTGATGTTTGAGGTGATACGCTCAACCAGCGCGAGCTGGTGCGCGGAGATGAGAACTGCTGCCCCCTCGCTAGCGCAATCAATAAGCATGTCAGATATGAAATCTTGATTGATGGGGTCCAGTCCTGAGAATGGTTCGTCCAGTACTAGAAGGCTTGGGCAATGCATCAGGCATGCGGCTAGCTGCAATTTTTGTTGATTTCCTTTTGATAATGATCTGACCTTTTGATTTCTCTTCGGATGGAGGTCTAGACGGTGAAGCCACTGCTCCAGTAGGTCCGGTATTCGACGGGTCCTAATTGCTCGTAAGCGCGCCCAGTATTTCAATAACTGCTCTACTGCGACATCTTGATATAGGCCACGCTCTTCGGGTAGAAATCCTAGTTGTTCTTTTGCAAGCGCGATTTGTATGTCTTGACCACGCCAGATTACGCGCCCAGCGTCCTTGCGAGTAAGCCCAGCGATGATGCGAAATGTCGTGGATTTTCCAGCTCCATTGGGGCCGATGAGCGCCGCGATCGATCCCTGTTCAACGGCGAACGAGGCATCATCAACAGCCATGGTTTCGCCGAAATGCTTTCTTACTGATTCAACCTGGAGCAATTGAGTGCCTCCGTTCGTCATTCAAGCAAAATTTTCGATCTCGGCCGTACGAACTTGACGCCAGCCCCTGAGGAAGGCTGAATCGCTGTCGCGCACCGCCGACCAGACATCCAGAGCTTCTTCCCGTCCAGACGCAGCGTTGGCCAGCGCTTCGAATGCGGCGAGACGGATGCGTTCGATTTCATGCTTTGCAGCGATGAATCTGAGGATGTCTTTGTGTTCGTCGTTCCCTAATGCAGCTGCCGCGCCGAATACGGAGCCTGCAGATGTGCGGTTGATGAGTGCTGAAATTCTTCCGCTGTTCAGGTCAAATGCATACTGATCCATCACCGAAGCTCTTATAGAGTTCTCCATGATGTTCAATGAAACCGAGAACGAGGTTGGGGGTAGTTGATTATGAATGTCTGTAAAAGCACGATAGAGGAGTATTTTTCCTCTGGAAAGACTGCTTCTCTCGATGTATCGAAGATTAACCTTTTCGCCGTTGACTCCATCGCACTCTTCGTAGTCGTATTCGTAGTAGTCACTTTCATAGCCAGGGCCTTGGTAGCCGACGGTCAGGAAATTGAAGTTGTGGTCGTGCGGCTGGTGGTAAAAAAATGGTTCCGTACCACTGCTCTTTACCATTTGGTCGTCAATCGCTGGCCATAGACAGGCTCTTAAAAAAAATGGCTGCCCATTCCGCTGCGGTGGATACATCATGAAAACTTGTGCGGAATAGCTATTTGCTGCCTGAAGATTGCGATAGTCCTTTAGCTCGGAGCAAATCATTTCTGCGAGGAATTTTCGATTGTTCGACAATTTCTTCAGCGCAGTTGACGCGGATGCCAGTGAATCCTGGTCCATGGGCTGAATATTGTTCTCAAACAAGAACTCAACCAGGTCGCCAAGTTCGATCGAAGTACTGTCGTCACAATCAATTTTTATCGGCATTCTCATATACCTTCATCAATGCAACGGTCTTTGCGGCGGCTTCACGAACTTGCGGGTTGCGGTCCTGATCTTTCATATGGGTAAGGAGCGGAGCAGACGCGCTTGGATCCAAGACAATAGCTTCTCGCATGGCGTGCCATCGGACGAAATGGTCAGGGTGGTCCTTCGCTATCTCGATAAGCGGATCTACGCCAGGATGCCAATCCAATTCTCGTAGTAGCGTTGCGAGGAGTTGAATGCGAGAGGATTTCATATCTGCTGCAGTGAAGGAATGAAGCTGTCCTTCAATTCCATAATGAACATTCACTGCTGCTCTGGGGCTGTTGCGAGTTGCAATGGCAAAAAGAACAGGGGAGTCGCAATAGGCAATGGACATCCCGGTCGAACCGCCCTCCAAAAATAATATATCTCCGTCTGCTACCTTTTTATTTGGTTGCCGTTGCATTTCACGGAAGCAAAGCGGGTCTTCGCGGTGGAACGGTGTTGCCGACCATAAGTTAAGCGTAGCGTTGCCACCTTTGATGAACTTGATGGCTGAGTCCGTGCCTTGCATGGTTACGCCGGATACTCGGGTCTTGCTCTTATTTCCCTTCTTGATACGGTGAGAAACCGGACCCATGGAGACCAATGAGACGCGCAGTTCGTCGCTATCGAAAAGCACGATTCCGGTAAGCGCATCGCTGTCGATTGTTTTTGCCGCCGTGGCATAGAGGGGATGGTTGGCGAACCGGAGCAACTCCTCGGAGATCAATGTTTCTATGCGTTCGGCGGATACTAGAGATACTGCTTCGCACAGCTGTTCTCGCACAGCGTCTACTTTATCTTCGTGGGATAGTGATTCTGCGATTGACCTCATTCTGCTTGTTGCGCCGATTGAATCCAATCGCCCCTCCAAGCCAAGTGTCTCGCTTGATAATCTGAAGAAGTTTGTTTGGTTGTCGATGTCATTGCAGATGGCTAGAACTTTAGATGGATCCTTCATCGTGTCGCTCGCCTCTTTGTGCCGACGCAGGAAAGAAACCTGCGTCGGCGGTCACTTAGTTGATCTGTCGATTGATGAATACACCTGCCACGACGCCCAGCGCGAAGCACGCGGGACCAGCTGTTTCATCAAAGCCCGCCTTGCCATGGATGGCGACATCGCACGGGAGTGTTGGCAATTCGCGAATGCTCGGCATTTGTATCTCCATTTATTTAAAGGACGGCCACGATTACCATGACAACAACGGATACCGGTTCGATGGTTGACTCTATTTGCGAGCTGCCATTGATGCCCACTTCAAACGCCAAGCTGGGTAAGCCTGAGTGTATTGCCTGCTCCATTTTTGGCTCCTTTGAGAAATGAATACTCCTAGATGTCACAGGCCGGGCAGTGCTACGCGGCGAGCTGTGACGATCTTGTTTTATCTGCGCCGGGGAGATTTCGCAAACTCTCAAAAATTTTCGAGGGGCGCCATTTCTCATGTTGCGGTTCCCCGGGATCCGAGTATTTCAGGCGGTTCTGGAGCGCGAATGGGCGATGCCTACACTAAAGTGTTGGTTACTCTTGCTCGAAGTTAAATAGTGGTTCTTACCCATCGCTGCGAACTAACGGAAGACGCTGCGCCGTTTCTCAATGTGTACCGCATGCCTGACTACGCCAGGTCGGAAAACCGGTTTGTGCATAAACATGACTCTTGGAAAGACCGAAATTGGATAGGTCGGCGTCCACGCAGTCATAGGAGTACCAAAAATTTTTAGGGGAGCTGGGGGGCGCGTGTTATGGTAAACGGGGAGGCATAGGTCAGATTGATTAGAGAGACGTCGAGATCAGAGAAAGATTGATTGCAATAGGCGCTAATCATTGGTACGCGGAGGAAGTATGAAGATTTTATTCTTTAGGCTTCCGGTGTCACTGACGTCCGCTGCACTTCTGTCCTTTTTGTTCTTGGTGGCCTTCACGACGGGGTGTTCCCGGCGCGCCGTCGAGAAAGCTCCAGATTGCAGTGCCGAGTACTCGGCCATAGTGGAGTCCGTCGGCCGTGATCCTGAGTTTGTCAAATACACGAACGTGAGGATCACTGATGAAGTTGTCATCCTTTGGGAGGATGTTGCTTCTCATCAAAAGGCGTGCCCCGGTAATCACGGAAGCCTCCGTATCATTGCTTCATCACATCCTGATTTCAATTCACGCAGGCCTTTTGTATTTGTCGAGCGGCTTTATTACGACGAAGATGCGGCGTTTATCGGCCTTCACCTTGTACCCTCCGGGAAGAACGTTGACGCCCTGATGAGAAAGAAGAACGGGAAGTGGAGAGTTGTGGAGAGTACTTTTAGGGAGGAATAACCATTTTTCGGTAGCACGCATATGCGTTCCTCTACTACTGCGCGCTGATTTCCTGCCGCGCCAGTCGCAGTGCCATGTATGCCTGACAGAGCCGTTGTTGAAGTAGGCTTCGTCGAGGTTTGAGTTCGATGAAGGCTTGGAGTAAGGCTGCGTCTTGGTTGCTCACCTGCCAAATTCTTCTGCAACGTGATGCGGGTGTTGAGCAATAGCTCCAGGTTCACCCCATTGCGGGGTTTGAACTAGGATGAACTTCCCGTTCTGACAAGGATGTCGGCCATGCAGCGCATAGCTCTCTTTTTTCTTATTGTAATTTTCAGCGAATGGGCAGCTTCAGATACGGTTTGGCGAGGCACCAGCCCTCAATCATCCGTCAACGGCTCGGGGGATATTACGGGGCCGATGGGTGCGGCCGTCAGTTTGTCCGGTGAGTCGACCGGTACAGAGGGCTTTATTGGAGCCATCACTTCGATTGACGCGCATGGCTACCGAGGGCAGGAGGTGGTTCTTTCCGGCACATTGCAGGTGAAACAAGGCGTGGGGAGTGCCAGCCTCTGGGGGCGCGCTGATGGACCCAACGGACGGATTGCGTTCGAGAGTTCCGCCGGTGAGCCGGTGCGCTCCGGTGATGGGGCCCAAACGAGGGAAATTAGGCTGTATGTTCCGTTGGACAGCACCCGTCTGAAGCTTGGTGCGACGCTTGCGAGTGCCGGGCATGTGGGCGTCGAGCACGTCACGCTCAAAGCAGAGCCCGTCACTGTGAACGGCGTGTCAGCCTACGACATGCTCGACCATGCCATCGCCGTCATCCAGGCAAATGCGTTGAATGCAAGCCGGGTGGATTGGAATGCAGAGCGGGCCGTGCTTCTGACAGACGAGCTGAAAGCACTGCCATCACAAGAGGCTTACAGCAGAATCCAGAAAGTACTTGTCACATTGGAAGATCGCCACAGCTCCATTCGGGCGCCGAAGCGTGCAATGGCGCTCCGTGAAAGTGCCATTGCAACGCAGCCGATTGAAGCCAGGAGCATGCAGGACATCGGCTACCTGCTCGTTCCCGGACTAAGCGGAACCGATCTGGTCGCTAGCCGGGCTTTCAGTGCCTTGCTTTGCAAGCAGGTCGCAAGCCTCGCGCCGACATCACCGAGAGGTTGGATCATCGACCTGCGTGCAAACCCCGGGGGCAATATGTGGCCGATGATCAATGGGCTGCACTCATTTCTGGGCAGCGCCAACGTCGGCGCGATCAAAGAGCGCGATGGGGTTGTAACCCCATGGCAATCCAGGCGCTCGGATGCATGCAGCGTGGAACTGTCGCGCAGCCGTGTTGCTGTTCTTGTCGGGCCGAGGACGGCAAGTTCCGGGGAAGCGGTGGCGGTTGCTTTCCGTGGTCGCCCTGAGACCAGCTTTTTCGGCGAGCCAACTGCGGGACTCTCAACCTCCAATAGAAGCTTTGGTCTTCCTGATGGCGGCGTGCTTGCGTTGACGACCGCGGTATTCACCGATCGATCTGGGGTTGAGTATCCACGCGGTATACAGCCCGAGAATTTTGTGCCGGCTGATCAGAATGTGATTCAGGCAGCAACGGAATGGCTGCGCGCGTCGCCTTGATAGCATGCAGCGGATGGGTAGTTGTAGCAGCGGCTGGTTGAGTGGTAGATGCACCCCGCAGAATAAGCGCCTTGTAGGCGATGGTGTGGGAGCATCGAAGCCAGCGGTCCGAGTGATTTGCACAGACTCGGCTTGAAAGAGCCGATTCAATGCAAGAATCTTGCCGTGCGTTCCTGCGAATGGACCTGCTTCTACAAAGATGCCCGGCCTTTGTTGGAGGCTTGTTGCCTGGCTTGAGGGTTCAACTCAATTTTCAGGGCCGCGGCGAACAATGATCATCTCCTTTGCGTGGTGCTTCTCCAGATCCATTCGATCCAGCTCCAGATACTTCGGATAGAGCTCGCACCTGCGGGCGATTTCCTCGGGCATCGAAGCCTTCATTTCTGTTCTCATGGCATCGCCCATGTGGGAAAAAATCGCTTCCACTCCAGAGATGAACCTTGCATGCTTCTGCGGATCTCCGTCGGCGCTTTTCAAGGCAAAAGATGACATGGCAGCCTCGATTTCCTCCATGAAAGGGAGATGGCGATGTTGCCAGGCCGCGTAGCTGTCCGAGTTTGCTTTGCCTTGGTCTGGAAACCTCTCCGTACAGAGTTCCCCAATCATCTTGGCTGTACGAATGGCGCCATAGACTCTGCTGAGATTTGTTTCATAGCTTTCGCTGGCGGTACTTGCCGGAGTTTCCTGGGCGCAGGCGCTGGAGCAGCAGATCAGCGCGAGCAACGTCAATGTCATTCCCTTCATCATCAACCAAGTTTCATCGCGGCGGGGAAGTTTAGTACACCGCTATGTCGGGTGCAGCAGGCAGCCAGAGCGGGAAATTTGGGGTCAGAGTCGGGTTGCTTGAAGCTTGGTTTCGATACTCCACATGCAGGACCATCGCTTGACGTGGTGAATAGGCCGAAACCGGACCTTCAGTTGACGGCTGGAGGTGACGCCGTGCTGCTCGTTGGGGCATAGAGGCCGTCATAGCCGGGTATCGATCCAGCTGCCGGCAGATAGCCCCTGTTGTCGCCAACGAAGCGGTTGTTCTGGATCGGCGTGACACCGCATTCCGGTACGCAAACCCAAGCTGTGCCGGCAGGCCCGCGCACATAGACGCTGTGGGGACTCAGGTCGGACAGCAGGTATCCGGCCGGCTCATAGTAGGGTGCTGACTCTCGACCTTTTTGACGGCTGGCATGGACGTTTCCAAGCAGAGCAATCACCGTGGCTCCCCCGCCGTGTGCTGAGCGGATGTGCCTGGCCATACCTGCGTCCCTTGATCCGGCCATGCCATCGTCCACGGCCAGCACGCTGATTGCTGCACCTTCAGTACGAAGTGTTCGTAGACGATGCAGCAGTTTCAACATGGCCACGCTGGATCGCCCGTCCTGAGGCTGGCGTGCCCAGAATTGGGTGGCTAGAAATGCCGCCTGGTCCGCATCGGAACCCTTGCTTGCCAGGAAGTTGTCCAGGCTTGTCTGCTCTTCGATTGGAATCTCCAGCGCGACTACCACTGGACTTCCTGACGTTGCGCTGGCGCAGGCGAGGTCGCCAATCAGTGCTGGTGTCTCGTTGGTGCCATGGACTTCACCTACCAGCAGCAGGCTTGCAGCGGGCATGTTCAGAGGCCAGCTGCAGTTGGTGTTCTCATTGGCTGAAGCAACGTCATTTGCGAATGCACCTGACGCCAGCAGCAGAAGTGGAAGGAGTGACTTCATGTCGAGACCCTTTGTCGAGATGCATCCGTGGCACGCCCTCACTGTACACGGTCGCGGCCGGCTGCCGCCGCTGTGGAACAGGCGTGGGACGTATGATGCAGGACTTGGCTTTCCTTCGCTTGATCGCTCGGCATCCCCATGACCAAACTGCTCATGACAAGAATCGATGTGCCCGGCTGGGCACGTCCGTTTGCAACCGATGTCGATGCGGAGTTTGACGCACGGCTCCATCAGGCCGCCGAGTCTCAGATGGCCGAGATCCATGCCGCTGCCCATCAGCTGGTCCAGCGCTACGTTGACCAGGTGGCGGATGACATGCTGTTCCCCGACAAGGGAAGAATGACCGGTGATTACTGCGTTTCCGAGCTGCGTTATGACGTTTTGAGAACTGATTCTTTCCAGAAGGAGGAAGCGCACCGGCTAAGCCTGTTTGTGCGCTGCCTGGAACATCCCTCCGCGCAGCAGCAAATAGATCTCGATTACCTCGGGCTTGAGGTGCACTTCCTCTGGAATGAAGAAAGCGCAAGCTTCGAAGCTACCGGCGATATCGATTCAAGCTCGATCTGAGCAGGCCGGTGCCAAGTGACCATCGGATTTGAACTGCCACTTTGAAAACAACGTCACCAGCGAGAATCGCGCTTCAAGGTGGGATCAGGTGATTGCAGCTCCCGTGCCCCGGCATTTCGGGAAATTGCTGCAGCCAAGGAAGCGCTGCCCCGTGCTTCTATTGACCCGCTGCACCAATGCACCTCCGCAACGAGGGCATGGCGCGGCATCGGGCGCTGGGTGCACTGATGTCTGCAGCGTTGGTTCCGTGCGCTGATTGATTGGCACGGGTGCATCTTCCACTGTCTTCAACGACTGGATCATTGCCAGCAGTTGTTCGCCGCCGATCAGTTCGATGGGCTTCTCGCGCGCGAAGGCCTCCGCATCCGGAGTGAACGTGCCGATACAGACAATCTTGACGGACTGCGCTTGGTGATGGGCAAGAAGCCCGGCCATCTCGCGCACCACGCTGACGCCTACCTGTTGGCGCTTCCACTGTTTGCATTGAACCAGCGTGCGCCGGCCGTCCTTGCGCAGGATGAGGTCGATTCCGCCATCGGGGCCACCCAGCCCGGTCTCTTCCACCGCATAGCCCTGGCGGCGGAATGCTTCGCCGACGAGCTGTTCGAACTGGCGCCAGCCGCCGGCCGCCAGGCTTTCGAGCGTGGTGCGTGTGTCCAGGAAGCGGCGGCGTTTGCGGGCATTGAGGTAGGAGGCCAGGGCCGCGAACCAGCAGATGCCGAGCAGCACCCATGCCAGCGGCACGAAGACAGGACTGGATTGTTGGGCAAAGGCTTGCGCCAGCATGCCGCCTTGAAGGGACAGGAACCATTGGATGCCGTAGCGCACCAGGATGAAGCCGATGATCCCTGCGAGGATGCCTACTGGCCACGGCGTGGTTGCCAATGTGCCGATAGGAGATTGTTTTGTTCTGCGTCCCATGCGAACCCCCTGCTCCAGAGGGCAAGTTAGCGCTTGGGTGGGGTGTTGTCATCAGGTTGGTCGATTTGTAGGAGTGCGGTGTAAGGCGCGAAGCTTGTTGTATTGGGTGTTTGGCAGCGGGTTGTGCTGGTGGTGTTTTTGCTTCGCGGCTTACGCCGCTCCTACAAATGCGGCGGGGCTGTTATCGGACTGGCAACGCTATCGGGCGTAGCGGGGCTGCGTCACCGCCGCGGATCTTCAATGGGCCGCCGATGAAGGCGAATTCGTAGACCTTGTCGCGGGCCAGTTCGTCCAGCGCGATCAGCTCGATGATCGGTGCGCCTTGCTGGGCCAGCAGGTAGGTGTGCAGCGGGACGTAGTCGTCGGCCACTTCCGAGGGGAAGGTCTCGAAGCTGAGGTTGTCGGCGCCCACGATCATCGCGCCGCCGTCCTCCACCAGGAAGCGTGCCGCATCCAGGCCCATGCCCGGCGGGTTGGCCATATAGGCCTTGGGCTGGTTGAACAGCTGCATGCGTCCGGTGCGGATCAGCACGATGTCGCCTTGCTGCAGGCTGACCTTCTGCCGGCGCAGTGCATCCTGCAGGTCCTGGCGGGTGACGCGGTAGCTGTCTGGCAGCATGTCCACGCCCTTGGCGCCGGCGACGTCGATCAGGATGCCGCGGGCAACCAGCGGTGGAAACTTCTCGATGCCGGTGACCTTCCAGCCGCGATCACCGAGGTGTTTGCTGGCCTCGAAGCCGTTCCAGATCTTGCCGTGGATGCCGAAGTGGTTGAGCGCGTCGATATGCGTGCCGGTGTGGCTGTACATCGAGAATGCGGTGCCGGTGTAGCTGCGGGTGCTGTTCATTGTTTCGCCCACGCCCATCGGGTCATCGATCACCGTGCCCTGCGGCGTGTGGGTCATCCAGAACTGGTAATGCGGATCGCCGGCGTCCTGCCAGCTCGGCATGCCGACGTAGTAATCGGTGGCCAGGTCGTAGACCTTACCGCCGCTTAGCCGCGACAGGATCGCCGCGCGTGATGCTTCGGTGATCAGGTTGAGCCGGCCGATCTCGTCGTTCGGGCCCCAGGGGCTGACACCGACCTGCTGACCGGAGCGGAGTGGCTCGGCCGTGGCTGAAGGGTGCGCCGACGAGGGCAGGGCGGTGGCGGCCAGCAGCAGGCCGAGCGCAGTGGTGAGGTTGCGGATATTCATCGGAAAAGCTCTGTGCGGGGGAACGACGCGATGGCGTCGCAACAGGCACGCGGTGGCGTGCACGGGTCTCCGTTTTGCAGCAGGGCCGCCGCGCGCAATGCGTCGGCTGTCGGTCGCGTTGCTGGTAAGGGCAGCGCGCCGACATCAGGCCCGGCTCAGCGGGAGAACGCAGCTTAGGTAGCCGTCGCAGCGCGAAACAGCGGCTGCCGGGCAGCTCAGTATTCGCTGGGCGTCAGCAATCCAGGCCGGCGCAGCGGGGCAGGGCGTCGTGCAGGAAGTCGATGAAGGCGCGCACCTTGGGCTGCAGGTGGCGCTGGGTCGGGTAGACCGCGTAGACGATGCGCTGCGGGTAGTGATGATCCGGCAGCACCTGCTGCAGCTGGCCGCTGGCCAGGGCGGGCGCGGCCAGGAAGGAAGGCAGCGCGCCGATGCCGGTGCCGGCCACCAGCAACTCGCGCAGCAGCAGGCTGTTGTTGGCGCTGACGCGGGTCGGCTGGGTTACCGTCACCTGCCCATCGGGGCCGTGCAGCGGCCAGCTGCCGGGCGAATCGGACAAGCTGTAGGCCAGCAATGCGTGCTCGCCCAGCTGCGCTACCGTGGTCGGGGCTGGATGCTGCTGAAGATAGGCGGGCGCAGCGCACAGCACCTGCTGCAAGGAGGCCAGGCGGCGTGCGACCAGGCTGGAGTCGTGCAACTCGGCGCGTATCCGCAGCGAGACATCGAAGCCTTCGCCCACGGCGTCCACCACCCGGTCTTCCATCACCAGGTCCAATGCCAGCTGCGGGTGCGCTGCCAGGAACCGTGGCAGCAACGGCGAAAGCGTGCTCAACGCGAACGAAAGCGGTGCATTGACCCGCAGCCGTCCGCTGACCTCGCCGCTCTGCTGGGCGATGCCGCGTTCCAGCGCATCCAGCTCATCGAGCAGGCGGCAGCACTCCAGGTAATAGGCCTGGCCGGTATCGGTCAGGCTCATGCGGCGGGTGGTCCGCTGCAGCAGCACCACGCCCAGATGCGCTTCCAGCGCACGCAGCTGCTTGCTCAAGCCTGCCGCCGACATGCCAAGGTCTTCGGCCGCACGCGCCAGGCTGGCACGCTCGACAATCCGCCGGAAAGCACGCATCAGGTTGAAGGAATCCACGGCAAGCCTCACGACAGAACGCGCACAGGGTAAAGAAAACCGGGGTCAGAGTCAGGTTTGAAGGCTGCAGGGATTTCTTTCAACAGTCCTGCGCAATGCCGACAAGACCGGGCAGCCGTGCTCGCGATCGACGTTCCGCCAGCGTCATCATACTCCTGTCGCGTCGCTTCATAGGTGCTGCCGCCTCGTTGCAAGGAGAAGCCGCTGGCCTTGCCGGGCTCCCACGCGGCGATGCAGAAATTGTCAGGCGTCCTTGCTCAGGGTGTAGGCTCGCGTTGCGTCGCAGGCGGGTTGCTACGCGTCGTAGATCAACGCTGGTTTCTGCTGCCGAGGAGTTCGCATGACGGTCAAGCGCATGGACAACGTTGGCATCGTGGTCGAGAACCTGGATGCCGCCATCGAGTTCTTCACAGAACTCGGCCTGATCCTGGAAGGGCGCATGCCGATCGACGGTGAGTGGGCTGGGCGTGTCACCGGTGTGCGCGGCCAGCGTGTCGAGATCGCCATGATGCGTACGCCTGACGGGCATGGCAGGCTGGAACTCTCATGTTTCCACGCTCCGGCCATCGCTGCCGATCACCGTGCTGCACCGGTGAACTCGTTGGGCTATCTGCGCATCATGTTCGCGGTTGAGGACATCGACCAGACCCTTGCCCGGCTCAGCAAGCTTGGGGCCTCGGTGGTTGATCAGGTAGTCAACTACGAGGATACGTATCGGCTGTGCTACATCCGTGGTGTGGAGGGAATCCTGATCGGCCTGGCCCAGGAGCTGGTGCCCCGCAGGCCCGGTGATACCTGACATTGGGGAGCTTTGCCGGAGCGCTGGCCGCAGTCTGCCAGCGCGTCTTGATTGGGCGGTGGTGAGTTTGGCTGCACGCGAATGCACGGGGAAGCTGTTGTTGGTTGGCGCCAGGCAAGCGCGCCGCTTGACGGCATCAGGGTCCGCTGTGACTATCCGCGTATTCATCAGGGCTAGCAAGGTTCCCCATGTCTGGCTTGCTTGGCGGGTTGATAGAGGGCGTTGTGGATTTCGTGACGGATATATGGGTGCTGCGCAGGCAGCGTTCGGGCAGGAATCTGCCGACGAAGTCCCTTGGCAGGGATGCTGCAGACGTGGTGCTGTTCGATATCTGGGCCTTGCTGCTGTCGATCCTCGGCTTTGCCTGCTTCGCGGCGATGTTCTTCGCGGCCGAATTGCCGTTGTGGATCAGCCTGGTGCCCGCGGCGGCGGTGGTGATTTACCTGCTCTATCGCTGGTTCGCGCTGGTGCGCGCGGAATAGTCATCGCTGCGCGGACGCATTGGCGGATGACAGGTCCGATGATGGCGAGCCTTGGATTGCAGGCGATGCGATGCTGCGGGCCTTCAATCACCGAGATGCACCATGGCGTCCTTTCAGCTGCGCGGGTTGGATCCTGAACTTTTCGCTGGGCTTTTTGAGCTTGATGATGCGGCGCTTGGCGCACGCCAGATCGTGCGCGTCATCGCGACCGGGACATCGGGCTTTCCCTGCCGGGTGAGCCTGGCCGATGCGCAGGTGGGCGAGGAGCTGTTGTTGCTTCCGTTTCAGCACCAACCGGCGGACTCGCCGTATCGTGCCAGCGGCCCCGTTTTCGTACGGCGTGGGGCCGCGCCCGCGAAACTGCGCGTCAACGAGGTGCCAACCCAGGTGCAGCGGCGTCTTGTTTCCTGGCGTGCCTACGATGCCGATGATCGGATTCGGTTTGCCGAGGTCTGCGAAGGTATCGATGTCGGCGCCGGTTTGCAGCAGGCCTTCGATGATCCGGGCGTGGCTTATGTGCACCTGCATTTTGCACGTTATGGTTGCTATTCCTGCCGCGCGGACCGGGTGTGAGAGCGGTGGCGGGCAAGCGTTTGATCCCCTGCTCCTGCGCGCTGCACTGCACGCGGCGAAACGGCGAAGGTACCTTGCTGACGAATAGGGGGAAGGCGTTGCAGGTGGCGACAGGCCTGCAAGGGGATGGATGGTTGCTGGAACCCTCCTGTGCAGGATGGCCCGGCACTGCGTGTTGTCCGGCTGGGGTTTGCGACTAGACTGGGCCGACGAATAAGGAGATTCCGATATGGGCTATGGATCCGGGCAAGCTGTTGGCGGTTCTGTGAGTGCGCAGGAAAGTCGTTGTGCCGTGTTGTTGCTGCTGGATACATCAGAGGCAATGGGGCGTGAGCGCATTGATCGGCTCAACGCCGCGCTCATGCAGTTCAAGCAGGCCTTGTATGCCGATCCGGAGACGGCAAAACGCGTTGACATTGGAATCGTCAGCTACGGCCCGGTACGCACGGCGACCGATTTCGTGGCGGCGCAGAGCTTCTATCCCCCGTTCCTGCTCACCGCCGCGGATGCGCCCATGGGGGCGGCGATCGAACAGGGATTGGCGCTGATCCGTGAGCGCAAGGAGACCTACAACGACCGGGGGCTCAGCTACTACCGGCCGTGGCTGTTCCTGATCAGTGCGGGAGCGCCCAGCGATGATTGCCAGCGGGCTGCTGAAGGTATCAGCGACGGTGAGGCCAACAAGGACTTCCAGTTCTTCGCGGTAGGCGTGGAGGGAGCGGACATGCAGGCACTACGACAGGTATCGGTGCGCGCGCCGTTGACCTTGAAAGGCCAGCAGTTCGATCAGCTGTTCAGTTGGTTGTCCGCTTCCATCGCTGCCGTCGTTCGTTCGGCACCGGGCGATACGGTGCCGTTGAGCAACCCGACTGCGGGCGGCGGCTGGGCGGCAGCATAGCGGTGGCCACAGGCGCCGGCGCGTTCGCAGCAACGGCGCAAGCCGCAACCCGATATCAGTCGCGTCGCCCGAGTACCTGCAATCCCGGCAACCGCCGGCTTCGCGGTCAACGCCGCTCCTGGCAGGTGTTGCATGCGTGGGGAAGCCCTGCCGGGCACGGCTTGGCACTACATGGTGGAGGGTGGCTTGATCCATGTCAGTGCACCTGTTGCGTGCGCGGCGCATGGTTGTCCTCCAAGCGTGGAGGCGTCGCGATGGCCAAACCTTTTCCGTTGAACCCCAAACACCCCGAGCGGATCTGCTGGGGCTGTGACCGCTATTGCGCCACTGATGCGCTGGCCTGCGGCAATGGCTCGGGGCGCACGCAGCACCCGGCGGAGCTGCAGGGTGAGGATTGGTATCTGGCGTGGGGAATCGAACCGGAGCCGGGGCGGCCGGGAAGGGCGGCGCTGGAGAAGAAGTTGTAGGAGCGGCATGAGCCGCGAAGCTCGCGGTTTGTCAGGTCACGGGCTCTCTTGCGGCTCCAGTGGTGTCGGCTTCGCGGCTTGCGCCGTTCCTGCGAGGTGATCGGTTGGATTGCTTGGAAGGCCTCTGCCGAGCATGGCTCGGCACTACATGAGGCGTCGGTTTTCTGAATGGTGGCTGTCGCTGGCGGGCGGAGGCTTGATCGCGACGCTGACCGGCCCCATTACCGGTGAACAGTATTCCGGAGGCCGTATGGACCCCAGTCAGAACCCGAACGTGTTTCATGCCACCACCATCTGCTGCGTGCGTCGCGGCGAGCATGTGGCGATTGCTGGCGATGGTCAGGTCACCCTGGGCCATACGGTGATGAAGGGCAATGCGCGCAAGGTGCGCCGGCTTGGTCGCGATGGCCAGGTGCTGGCGGGCTTTGCCGGTGCAGCCGCGGATGCCTTCACCCTGTTCGAGTTGTTTGAAGCCAAGCTTGAAAAGCACGGCCAGCTGACCCGCGCTGCGGTGGAGCTGGCCAAGGATTGGCGCACCGATCGCCGCTACGGCAAGCTCGAAGCCCTGTTGGCCGTTGCCGACCGCGAGACCTCGCTGATCATCAGCGGCACCGGCGATGTGATCGAGCCGGAGGACGGCATCATCGCGATTGGCTCGGGCGGTTCCTACGCGCTCAGCGCGGCGCGGGCTTTGCTCAAGCACACCGATCTGGATGCACGTGGCGTGGCCACCGAGGCGATCAACATCGCCGGCGGCATCTGCATCTACACCAACACCAACGTCGTGGTGGAAGAGCTCTGAGCTCTTCGGCCATCAACCGCGAGTACCCCATGAGCCATAAGATCGAAGTTTCCTCCGCCACCATGACGCCGCGCGAGATCGTGCAGGAGCTGGACCGTCATATCGTCGGCCAGCACGACGCCAAGCGCGCGGTCGCCATCGCGCTGCGCAACCGCTGGCGCCGCATGCAGTTGCCCGTCGAGCTGCGCAATGAAGTGATGCCGAAGAACATCCTGATGATCGGCCCGACCGGCGTCGGCAAGACCGAAATCGCGCGTCGCCTGGCCACGCTGGCCAATGCGCCGTTCGTCAAGGTTGAAGCTACCCGTTTCACCGAGGTTGGCTACGTCGGCAAGGACGTGGAGCAGATCATCCGTGACCTGGCCGATACCGCGGTCAAGCTGTACCGCGAGCAGGCCAAGGTGCGCGTGCGCACGCAGGCCGAAGAGAAGGCTGAAGACCGTATTCTTGATGCCTTGCTGCCGCGTCGCAGCGTCGGCATTGGCTTCGACCCGGAAGCGGCACGCAACGAGCCGTCGGCCGCCGATAACGAAACCCGCATCAAGTTCCGTCGCATGCTGCGCGCCGGTGAGCTGGACGAGCGCGAGATCGAACTGGATGTTGCCGCCAACGTCAGCATGGACATCATGACCCCGCCAGGCATGGAGGAAATGGGCCAGCAGCTGAAGTCGATGTTCGCCAACCTGGGCAGCGCCAAGTCGAACAAGCGCACGCTGAGCATCAAGGCCGCGCGTCCGCTGCTGATCGAAGAGGAAGCCGGCAAGCTGGTCAACGAGGACGATATCCGCAGCGCGGCGATTGAAGCCTGCGAGCAGCACGGCATTGTCTTCATCGACGAGATCGACAAGGTTGCCAAGCGCAGCGATGCAGGTTCGTCCGGCGGCGATGTCTCGCGCGAAGGCGTGCAGCGCGACCTGCTGCCGCTGGTGGAAGGTTCCAACGTGTCGACCAAGTACGGCACGGTGAAGACCGACCACATCCTGTTTATCGCCTCCGGTGCGTTCCATCTGGCCAAGCCGAGCGATCTGATTCCCGAGTTGCAGGGGCGCTTCCCGATTCGCGTGGAACTGGGTGCGCTGAGCAAGAATGATTTCGTGCGGATTCTCACTGAGCCGAAGGCGGCGTTGACCAAGCAGTACGAAGCCTTGTTGGCGACGGAAGGCGTCAAGGTCAACTTCACTGCCGAGGCGGTGGACCGTCTGGCGGAGATCGCGTTCCAGGTCAACGAACGGCAGGAGAATATCGGTGCACGTAGGCTGCACACGGTGCTGGAACGCTTGCTGGATACCTTGAGCTATGAGGCACCGGATCGTGATGGCGACAGCATTGCGATCGACCCGGCGTATGTGGACAAGCACCTGGGTGAGCTGGTGAAGGACCCGGATCTGAGTCGCTATATCTTGTGATGATTGGTTTGGGTTGATGAGAAGCGGCGGCACGTTGGTGCCGCCGTTTTTTTTTCGTGTGTTTTGTTTGTTGGCATTGCGAGCCAGGCCCTTGCCGAGCATGGCTCGGCACTACCTGTGCACGGCGGCGCCTGGGCTTTAGCCCTCCCTTTGCCGCAGGCAAGGGGAGGGTTGGGAGGGGTGTTTTTGCCTTTGCCTTCGCCATCGCTTGCTTCGCGGCTCACGCCGCTCCTACAAGGCTGCTGCGGCGCTGTGACCTTGTTCGGTACGGCCTCTGTCGAGCACGGCTCGGCACTACCTGTGCACGGCGGCGCCTGGGCTTTAGCCCTCCCTTTGCCGCAGGCAAGGGGAGGGTTGGGAGGGGTGCTTTTGCTTTTGCCTTTGCCTTCCCCATCGCTTGCTTCGCGGCTCATGCCGCTCCTACAAGGCTGCTGTGGCTCTGTAACCTTGCTTGGTACGGCCTCTGCCGAGCATGGCTCGGCACTGCAGGTCTTGCTTAGTCTTCGTCTGGTGGTGGCAGCGGCGAAGGATCAGCGCCGGGTATGAACACGCCGGGCTGCACGTAGTGCGCCATCAATGCGTCCAGCATCTCGCGGCTGTCGCGCTCCAGGTCGAACTGGGTGGGCTCGAGCATGGCGCTGTACAGCACGCCGGTCAGGCCTGCATGGAGGATGCGCGCGCTGGTTGCGGTGTTCACGCCATCGCGCAATTGGCCCAGTTCGCGCGCGCGTTCAAAGGCTCGGCGGAAAATCGCCATCTCTTCTTCGACGCTGTCGTGCTGGAGTTGCTGCATCGCCAGGCTTTCGGTGGACAGGTCGTTGCGCAGCATGATTTCCATCATCTCGCGCAATCGCGGATCGGTGGCCAACTCGCTCAAGGACACCAGCATCGCCGAGCGCAGGTCCAGGATTGGGGTGTTGCGCAGTGGCGAGTAGGTCTGGCGCAGGCGCTTGATGAACGGCACGCGCTCGCGGTTGATCATCGCTTCCAACACTTCGGTCTTGTTCTTGAAGTGCCAGTACACCGCGCCACGGGAAACGCCCACGCGCTCGCCAATCGCGGCTAGCGAGCTGCCTGCAACGCCGTGTTCATGGAAACAGGCCAGCGCGGCATCCAGGATGCTTTCGCGCGTGGCCGCTGCCTCTTCTTTGGTCTTTCTGGCCATTGCTCTGTGCAAATGCTGGATGAAACCGACCTGAATTGTACCCGTTTACAAACATCCGTGTATGTATGTATATTTCCGCGGCTTGCTCTGCAGGATGGCCGTGATGTGCGTAGTGGTGGCGGTTGCCACGGCTGTGCCCGTAACGTATGTGGTACGGAAGGATATGCCCGGGCGTATCTCATGTTCCGCCCGATCCTCGAGCGCCACTTTTCCTCATTGAGCTCCTCTCCCATGCCTGCTATCAGTCGCTACCGTCTCGTCGCGCTTTCCCTTGCACTATCCGTCGCGCTCGTTGCCTGCAAGGGCGGCGGAGAGCCGCCGCAGCAGGGTGGGCCGGGTCAGGTCACCGTGGTCACGCTGAAGCCGGAAACGGTCACTTTGACCCGTGAATTGGCCGGCCGTGCAAACGGCTACCAGGTTGCCGAAGTGCGCCCGCAGGTCAGTGGCATCGTCGCCAAGCGCCTGTTCACCGAAGGCAGCGTGGTCAAGGCCGGCGATCCGCTGTACCAGTTGGATGACGCCGCTTACCGCGCGCAGGCCAACAGCGCCCGCGCGCAGCTGGCCCGTGCCGAAGCCAGCGCCAATGCTGCCCGACTGGCCGCGCGCCGCAGCAGCGAGCTGGTCAAGTCGCGGGTGATCAGCGTGCAGGATGACGAGAACGCACAGGCCGCCTGGAAGCAGGCCGAGGCAGACGTGCTTGCCGCCCGCGCATCCCTGGATGCGGCCAACGTGACGCTGGGTTATGCCCGCATCACCGCGCCGATCAGCGGCCAGATCGGCAAGTCCTCGGTCACCCAGGGCGCGCTGGTCAGCGCCGGCCAGGCCGAGCCGCTGGCCACCATCAACCAGTTGGACCCGATCTATATCGACGTCACCCAGTCGTCGGCCGAACTGCTGCAGCTGCGCCGCGAACTGGCCGCCGGTCGCCTGGAAGGCGCCTCGGAACTGCCGGTCGACATCGTGCTGGAAGACGGCAGCACCTTCGCCCACAAGGGCAAGCTGGAGTTCTCCGAAGTCAGCGTTGATCCGGCCACCGGCAGTTACCTGATGCGCGTGCGCGTGGAGAACCCGGACCAGGTATTGATGCCGGGCATGTTCGTGCGTGCCGTGCTGGGCAGTGGCGTGCGCCCGAACGCACTGCTGGTGCCGATGCAGGGCATCGCGCGCGATCCCAAGGGCGATACCTCGGCGATGGTGGTGGATGCCGAGGGCAAGGTTGCCGTTCGCCCGGTCAAGGTCAGCCGCACCGTCGGTGACAAGTGGCTGGTCGAGGACGGTCTGAAGGCAGGCGACAAGGTCATTGTCGAAGGCCTGCAGAAGATTGGCCCGGGGATGCCGGTGCAGGCCACCGAGAAGGGTGCCGAAGCCGCCAAGCCAGCTGCCGCGCCCGCCGCGGCGCCGGCTGAAAAGCAGTAAGCGGAGAACTACATGGCACGCTTCTTTATCGACAGGCCCATCTTCGCGTGGGTCATCGCCATCATCATCATGCTTGCCGGCGCGCTGGCAATGCTCAAGCTGCCGATCTCGATGTATCCCGAGGTCGCGCCGCCCGCGGTGTCCATTTCCGCCAACTACCCGGGCGCTTCGGCCAAGGTGGTCGAAGACTCGGTGACGCAGATCATCGAGCAGAACATGAAGGGCCTGGACGGCCTGATGTACTTCTCCTCCAACAGCTCCTCCAACGGCCAGGCCAGCATCACCCTGACCTTCGAGAGCGGTACCAATTCCGACATCGCCCAGGTGCAGGTGCAGAACAAGCTGCAGCTGGCGATGCCGCTGTTGCCGCAGGAAGTGCAGCGCCAGGGCATCAACGTTGCCAAGTCCAGCTCGGGCTTCCTCAACGTGCTGGGCTTTGTTTCCGAAGACGGCAGCATGGATGAGAACGACATCTCCGACTACGTCGGTTCCAATGTCGTCGATCCGCTGAGCCGGGTGCCGGGCGTGGGCTCGATCCAGGTGTTCGGTGGCAAGTACGCCATGCGCATCTGGCTGGACCCGACCAAGCTGCAGACCTACAAGGTCTCGGTTGACGAGGTCACCGCTTCGGTCAGGGCGCAGAACGCGCAGGTTGCCGTGGGCCAGTTGGGTGGTGCGCCGGCAGTCAAGGGCCAGCAGCTCAACGCCACCATCAATGCGCAGGACCGCCTGCAGACGCCGGAGCAGTTCCGCAACATCGTGATCCGCACCGAGAGCGACGGCTCCACCCTGAAGCTGGGCGATGTCGCCCGCGTCGAGCTGGGCGCGGAAACCTATGATTTCGTCACCCGCTACAACGGCAAGCCGGCCTCCGGCCTGGCCATCACCCTGGCCACCGGTGCGAACGCGCTGGAAACCGCCGAGGGCGTCAGCAAGACCCTGGACGAGCTGAAGGCCAACTTCCCGGCTGGCATGACTGCGGTGATTCCCTACGACACCACGCCGTTCGTGAAGGTGTCGATCAAGGGCGTGGTCAAGACCCTGCTGGAAGCCATCGTGCTGGTGTTCGTGGTGATGTATCTGTTCCTGCAGAACTTCCGCGCCACCCTGATCCCGACCATCGCCGTGCCGGTGGTGTTGCTGGGTACCTTCGGCATCCTCGCGGTGCTGGGCTTCTCCATCAACATGCTGACCATGTTCGCGATGGTGCTGGCGATCGGTCTATTGGTCGATGACGCCATCGTGGTCGTGGAAAACGTCGAGCGCATCATGTCCGAGGAAGGACTGTCGCCGCTGGAAGCCACCCGCAAGTCGATGAGCCAGATCACCGGCGCACTGGTCGGCATCGGCCTGGTGCTGTCGGCGGTGTTTGTGCCGATGGCCTTCATGAGTGGCTCCACCGGCGTCATCTACCGGCAGTTCTCCGCGACCATTGTTTCGGCGATGGCCTTGTCGGTGCTGGTTGCCATCGTGCTGACCCCGGCACTGTGCGCCACCATGCTCAAGCCGCTGAAGAAGGGCGAGCACCACGTTGCCCACACCGGTATCTCGGGCCGTTTCTTCAACTGGTTCAACAACGGCTTTGACCGCACTAGTGGCACCTACCAACGCGGTGTGCGCGGCATCCTGCATCGTCCGGGCCGTTTCATGGCGGTGTTCCTGGCACTGGCGGTGGTGATGGGCCTGCTGTTCGCGCGCCTGCCCAGCTCGTTCCTGCCCAACGAAGACCAGGGCATCCTGATGGCGCTGGTCAATGCACCGGTCGGCGCCACCCAAGAACGCACTCTGGAGTCGATCTACAAGCTGGAAGACCACTTCCTGAAGAACGAGAAGGACGCGGTTGAATCGGTGTTCTCGGTGCAGGGCTTCAGCTTCTCCGGCATGGGCCAGAACTCGGGCATGGCCTTCGTCAAGCTCAAGGACTGGAGCGAGCGCAGTGCCGACCAGGGCGTTGGGCCGATCACCGGCCGCGCGATGGCTGCCCTTGGCCAGATCAAGGACGCCTTCATCTTCGCCTTCCCGCCGCCGGCCATGCCGGAGCTGGGTATCGCCTCGGGTTACACCTTCTTCCTGAAGGACAACAGCGGCGCTGGCCACGATGCACTGGTCAATGCACGCAACCAGCTGTTGGGCATGGCGGGCGAAAGCAAGCTGCTGGCCAACGTGCGCCCGAACGGCCTGGACGACACCCCGCAGCTGCGTCTGGACATCGACGTGGCCAAGGCCGGTGCGCACGGTCTGTCGCTGGACACCATCAACAGCACGCTGGCCACCGCCTGGGGTTCGAGCTACGTCGATGACTTCATTGATCGTGGCCGCGTCAAGCGCGTGTACGTGCAGGCCGATGACGGCTTCCGCATGAACCCGGAAGATTTCAACCTGTGGACGGTGAAGAATTCCTCGGGCGAGATGGTGCCGTTCTCGGCGTTCGCCAGCCAGCGTTGGGATTACGGCTCGCCGCGCCTTGAGCGTTACAACGGTGTCTCCGCACTGGAAATCCAGGGCGAAGCCGCACCGGGCGTAGCCTCGGGTGACGCCATGCTGGAAGTGGAAAAGCTGGCCAAGCAGTTGCCGCCGGGCTTCAGCATCGAGTGGACCGCCGTGTCCTACCAGGAACGCGAAGCCGGTTCACAGACGCCGCTGCTGTACACGCTGTCGCTGCTGATCGTGTTCCTGTGCCTGGCCGCGCTGTATGAAAGCTGGAGCGTGCCGACCGCGGTGCTGATGGTTGCCCCGCTGGGTATTCTCGGCGCGGTGCTGGCCAACACCATGCGCGGCATGGAGCGCGACGTGTACTTCCAGGTGGCGATGTTGACCACTGTGGGCTTGACCTCGAAGAACGCGATCCTGATCGTCGAGTTCGCCAAGGAGCACCTTGAGAAGGGTGCAGGTGTAATCGAAGCGACGATGCATGCGGTCCGCGACCGTCTGCGTCCGATCATCATGACCTCGCTGGCCTTCGGTCTGGGCGTGTTGCCGCTGGCGATCGCCTCCGGCGCGGGTTCGGGTGCACAGCGCGCCATCGGTACCGGCGTGTTGGGCGGCATGGTGGTGGGCACCTTGCTCGGCCTGTTCTTCATCCCGCTGTTCTTCGTGGTGGTGCAGCGCTTGTTCAACCGCAAGCAGCTGGCCAAGAACGGCGACCTGCCGCAGCAGTAACGGGGCAGGGCAGTTGCAAGCAAAAGGCGCCGAAAGGCGCCTTTTGTTTTTTTAGCCCCTCTCCCGCCTGCGGGGTGAAAGAGGGGCGTTTACAAACCATCGGTTTGTGCCCCTGTTGAACGAACTTGCGCCAGCGCAAGGGCCGGGGCGCGGAGCGGGGGTTGCGGTGAGGGCAGCTATGGGTCTGGAAAGCCCCAAAAACCAACCCCTCCTCAACCCTCCCCTTTGCTGTGCAAAAGGGAGGGGGCTGGAAGCAAGGCAAAAAAAAACCGGGCCAAGCCCGGTTTTTCCTATGCTTCGTTGACCGCCAGCTCCAGTAACTGAGCCTTCTCAACCGCGCCCAGACGTTGGGCAAATACCGCCAGGCGGTTGCAGAGCTCGGCCTGGTGTTCCGGATATGCCGCTACCAGTTCACGCTGAACCTGTTGGTAGGCATCCCAGAACGGGGCCGAGCAGCGATGTTGTGCGTACTGCTGTCGCAATTGCTCCCCAGCACGCTGGAGGGATTGGCGACTGCTGTGTTGGATGGGCGTTGTATACATCGCTTCACCTCGATGGCAGTGCCCCTGTACCCCGAGCATAGCGCTGTTTTTCTTACGATCTGGCTACAGCGTCTAATTTCACTGTGAGATTAATAGGGTTTTATTCAGATTCGGCCCCGTTATTCGCCGATATCTTCATTCCAGACATCCGGGTTCTCGGCGATATAGCGGCCCATCATCTCGATGCAGCTGGCGTCATTCAGGTCGATGACGTTGACGCCGTTCTCGCGCAGCCAGTCGATGCCACCCGGGAAGCTGACCGATTCGCCCACCACCACGGTGCCGATATTGAACTGGCGGACCAGCCCGCTGCAGTACCAGCACGGGGCCAGGGTGGTGACCATGATGGTGTTACGGTAGCCGCGCTGGCGGCCAGCCTTGCGGAAGGCGTCGGTTTCGCCATGGATGGAGGGATCATCTTCCTGGATGCGGCGGTTGTGGCCGCAGCCGAGCAGGCGGCCATCGTTGTGGTACAGCGCCGCGCCAATCGGGATGCCGCCTTCGGCCAGGCCCTGGCGGGCTTCGGCGATGGCGGTTTCGAGCAGGGCGCGGTAGTCCGGAGTGGTGATCATGCAAGGTCCTTGTGGTGCCGTGGCGATTATCATAGCGGCCGGATTCAGCCTGCTGGCGGCGCAATCGGGCTGTCGGTGCGATAATCAGCGGCATGAGCGAATCCCCCTACAAGACCGGCACCACCCACTTCGGCTTCCGCGATGTACCGGCCAAGGACAAGCAGAAGCTTGTCGGCCAGGTGTTCACTTCCGTGGCCGACAACTACGACCTGATGAACGACCTGATGAGCCTGGGTATTCATCGGCTGTGGAAGCGCTACTTCGTCGCTACCGCGCAGGTGAAGCCGGGCGACCGCGTGCTGGATCTGGCCGGCGGTACCGGTGACATCGCGGTGCTGCTGAAGGAGCGCATCGGTGCCGAAGGCAGCGTGGTACTGGGCGATATCAACGCCGGCATGTTGTCGGTGGGACGCGACCGTCTGACCAACCGCGGCCAGGTCTCAGGCTTCGAGTGGGTGCAGCTCAATGCGGAGGCGCTGCCTTTCCCGGACCAGAGTTTTGATCTGGTGACCATTTCCTTCGGCCTGCGCAATGTGACCGACAAGGAAGCGGCGCTGCGCGAGATGTACCGCGTGCTGAAGGTAGGCGGGCAGGCGCGCGTGCTGGAGTTCTCGGAAGTGACCGTGGACTGGTTCAAGCCGGTCTACGATTTCCATTCGTTCAAGGTGCTGCCGAAGCTGGGCAAGCTGTTTGCGCGCGGTGATGCCGACAGCTACCAGTACCTGGCTGAGAGCATCCGCAAGCACCCGCCGCAGGAAGAGCTGAAGGCGATGATGAGCGAGGCCGGTTTTGGCCGCTGCCATTACAAGAACCTGAGTGCGGGGATTGTTTCGATTCACTCCGGTTACAAGCTTTGAGGCTTGGTTGCTGGGTGGGTTGAGGAAAGGGCGGCCATGGGCCGCCTTTTTCGTATGGGGAAGCGGTGCTGCTGGTTTTGTTTTTTGCGGGTAAGGCCCCTGCCGAGCACGGCTCGGCACTACGCCTTTGCCCCCTCCCTTTGGCCGCAGGCCAAGGGGAGGGCTGGGGAGGGGTTGGCTTTTCAGCTTCTGGCTCTGCTGGTAAGGCTCCTGCCGAGCATGGCTCGGCACTACGTCTGTGCTCCCTCCCTTTGGCGCAGGCCAAGGGGAGGGATGGGGAGGGGTTGGCTTTTCAGCTTTTGCCTTGGCCCTTCTCCCGCTTGCGGGAGAAGGGTTGGGATGAGGGGCGCTTTTGATCTTGCTGGCAAGGCCTCTGCCGAGCATGGCTCGGCACTACAGGCGCGCGCGTTGAAGCCCTCCCTTTGCCGAAGGCAAGGGGAGGGTTGGGAGGGGTGCTTTTGCTCTGCTCTTGGTCGGGATCATGACGCAATGCGAAGAGCGATCCCCGCCTTCGCGGGGATGACGGGATCAGGCATTTTCTGGCGCGGACCTTGCCGCACCCGTCGGTTGCCGCACTGCCGCATCCATCAAAGACTTTCGGGTTTAAAATCAACGGTTGTTCCCTGAACCGGTTCCAGATCAATGCGTTCTTCGTTCCTGATGCTGCCCTTGGCCGTGGCGCTCGTCGCTGGCTGCGCCAAAGAGCCCGCAGCCCCCACCGTCGACCCCGTCGCCCAGAAGCCCGCCGCCGCCGTGAATACCGTCAGCCGCAGCCACGATGAAAGCTCCTATGCAGAGCCCGAAAAGGTCGTCATCAAGGACGTGGCGCTGGACCTGAAGGTCGATTTCGACGCCAAGCAGATCGGTGGCACCGCCACTTATACGCTGGAGTGGAAGGACAAGGCGGCCAAGCAGCTGCTGCTCGACACCCGCGAGCTGAGCGTGGAGAAGGTCGAGGCCCTCGCCTCGGACGGCGCTGCCACCCCGCTGCAGTTCGCGCTGGCACCGGCTGACAAGGTGTTCGGCAGCAAGCTGAGCATCGAAACCCCGGCCCAGCCGACCTCGGTGCGCATCACCTACCACACCGCGCCGACCGCTTCTGGCCTGCAGTGGCTGGAGCCGTCGATGACCGAGGGCAAGAAGCTGCCCTTCATGTTCAGCCAGTCGCAGGCGATCCACGCCCGTTCCTGGGTGCCGTTGCAGGACACCCCGAGCGTCCGCTTCACCTATAGCGCGCATGTCACCAGCCGCCCGGACGTGATGGTGCTGATGAGCGCCGACAACGATCCGAAGGCTGCACGTGATGGCGATTACGCCTTCAAGATGCCGCAGCCGATCCCGTCCTACCTGCTGGCCATTGCCGCCGGTGACCTGGTGTTCGAGCCGATCTCCGAGCGCTCCGGCGTATGGGCCGAGCCGACCATGGTCAGCAAGGCCACCAAGGAATTCGAAGACACCGAAAAGATGATCGGTGCTGCCGAGAACCTGTACGGCGAATACCGCTGGGGCCGTTACGACATGCTGGTGCTGCCGCCGTCGTTCCCGTTCGGTGGCATGGAGAACCCGCGCCTGACCTTCGCCACCCCGACCGTCATCGTTGGCGACAAGTCGCTGGTGTCGCTGGTCGCGCACGAACTGGCGCATAGCTGGTCCGGCAACCTGGTGACCAACGCCAGCTGGAAGGACATCTGGCTCAACGAAGGTTTCACCACCTACGTGCAGGGCCGCATCACCGAGGCGCTGTATGGCACGGAGATGGCCGAGATGGAGCGCGAAATCGACCAGACCGATCTGCTCAACGAAGTGAAGGACATGAGCCCGGCCGACCAGGCACTGGCGCTGCCGCCGCTCAACGAGCGTGATCCGGACGAAGCGCTGAGCAATGTCGCCTACGTCAAGGGTGCCTGGTTCCTGCAGTTCCTGGAGCAGCGCTTTGGCCGTGCGGTGTTTGACCCGTTCCTGCGTGGCTGGTTCAACGACCATGCCTTCCAGAGCGCCAACACCGACCAGTTCGTCGCGTACATGACCAAGAATCTGCTGCCGAAGAATCCGACGGCGGTTACCGAGGCCGAGCTGAAGGCATGGCTGGAAGAACCGGGTATTCCGGCGTTCGCCACCAAGGCGCGTTCGCGCAACTTTGCGGTGGTCGACACGGCACGCATCGCCTTCCTCGGCAGCAGCGCGCTGCCGAGCAACCAGGTGACCCGCGAGTGGAACACCCAGGAGTGGGTACGCTTCATTGACGGCCTGGGTGCAACCCAGCCGATCGAGAAGCTGGCCGCGCTGGACAAGGGTTACCACTTCACCGGCACCCCGAACGGCGAGATCGCGATGCGTTGGTATCCGCTGGCAATCCGCAGTGGCTATACCGATGCGCAGGCGGCCGCTGGCGAGTTCATCCAGAAGGTGGGCCGTCGCAAGCTGGTGCTGCCGATCTACGCTGAACTGCTGAAGACGCCGGAAGGTCTGGCCTTCGCCAAGGAAGTATTTGCCAAGGCCAAGCCGGGCTACCACCCGATCACCACCGCGTCGGTGGAAGACATGATCGCCAAGGCGGAAGCAGCACCGAAGCAGGACGCTGCGCCGAAGCAGTAATCGGCTTCAGCGGGCTTCAACCCAGACGGCGAGCTTCGGCTCGCTGTCTGTTTTTGTGCTGCCTCAAATTCTGCAGGTAGTTGTAGCCCGGGTAAGCGCAGCGCAGCCGGGGCCGTTTGCGCGGAGCCTTTTTGTAGAGCCGAGCCATGCTCGGCTGGGCGTTACCGGTAAGGCCTCTGCCGAGCATGGCTCGGCACTACCTGGCGGCGGCGTTGTTGTGCAGGTTGTACGACACGCCCGAGCGCGTCGGCTTCCTGCGTCGTAGCCGCAATCAGACTCGACCGCAGCCCTCAATTGTGGCTCTTTGCCGCCGCAAGCGGCAGCTCCTTCAATATCGCCTTGTCGATCTTCGCCGCCACCCCAACACTGCGACCGGCAAGATTGACCACGCTGTACTGCACCGCCACGCCCAGCACCTGGGTAGCTTGCGACATATCCAGCCCGTAGGACTGGCGCAGCCATTGCAGCATCCCCGACGTCGCCAGCCGCAGCGCATCGTCGCTGGAACCCGACTGCCCCAGGGTCATGATCTGCGTGGGGGATTCAACGCGCGGTGTGGCGATGGACTGTTTCTTGATCAGCTCCACTTTCAGCACCACGTCCAGCGAGGTCTCCAGTGCCCATTGGCTGGTTTCACCGTCGCCCTGCAGGGCATGGCCGTCGCCGACGTATAGCAATGCGCCGGGTTGCTGCACCTCAAGGTAGACCGTGTTGCCTTCGACCATGGCGTTGAAATCCATGTTGCCGCCAAAGTCGCCGGTGTCGCCGGTGGAGAACGGCGGGTAGCCGAAGCCCGGCGCAACGGCGAGGCCGCCGAGCATCGGCTTGACCGGGATCTCGAAGTTCTTCAATGCGCCGCTGGCGCCCTGCGGACGCGCCATGCCGCGCATGCGATCCAGTTCCCAGCGCACCGGCTTGCCCAGCGACGCGGTCTCGGTGGCAATGCGCGGTGTCTTCAGGCGGCCGACGATACCGTCGAGGCTGTCGGCGTAGTCGCGATTGAGCTTGAGCGAACGGAGGGTGATCGCCAGCGTGTCGCCGGGCTCGGCACCGGCGACGAAGAACGGCCCGACCTGCGGATTGCCGAACAAGGCACGGGTGATGCCGTGCTCGTCGACGCCACCGGAGTCCAGGGTTTTGGTCTGCACCGAATCGCCAGGCCAGATCACCAACGCCGGCGCGCGCTCGGCGCTGAAGGTATTGGAGTAGTCGCTTGGGGTGAAGTCATGCAGGCGCGGTGCCTTGTCCGGCCGTGGCGGCACTCGCCAGGCGCTGAAATCATGCGTTGCACGCGCGCTGCGGTTGTTGGTGTCCGGCTCATCGCTGCGGCCCTGCATGTGGCTGCCATCGATGCGCCCGTCGTAGTGATAGACCTGACCGTCACTGCCGGTTGCGGTGAACTTCAGCTGCGCGCCGTTCAAGCTGCCGCTGATCGGGTCGCCCCCCAATGTTCCGCTGACCTGCGTGCCTTGCACATCCAGATTCAAGGTCTGCCTGGCGCTGTTGCCCCATAGATCGGTGGCCAGGATCCATTGATCGGCGGCGAGGGCATGGAGCGGGAGTACGGACAACAACAGCGATGACCATCTCAGGGAAGTGCGCACGTTGCGTGTGTCTGCGAAGGGCCCGGCGGGCGTGTTCGCGGAGTGTACGAACGGGCAGGTCGCCGTCGCAGTGTCAAAGGTAACTACATTTGTAGTCAGTCCGGCTGTTCGTGCAGCCGGGTGATGATTCCTGCGGCAGGCTGCACGCTACCGGAGTGGGCGTGCGCTGCGCTCAGGGCGCGCGCGCACCGCCAGGAACATGTCCACGCAGTCGTGCATCAGCCGCTGCTGCGCGCTGGCGTCCAAGGGCGCGGCACCCATGGCGATCTGGGGCCAGAACGCGAACGCCTTGACCATGCCCTGCAGCTGATGGGCGGCGTCGGCCGGGGTGATGTCGTCGCGCAGGCGGCCATCGGCCTGTGCTGCGCGGATCCAGGTGGTCAGGCCTTCTTCCTTCTCGGCCAGCTTGTCCATCATCACCCGTGCCCGTTCCGGTGCATGCACCAGCTCGGCCATGGCCACCCGCGACAGATCGATGAAGCTGATGTCGCTGAGCAGGCGCAGCTTCTGCGCGACGAAGCCCAGCAACTGTTCGCGCAGTGGTCTGGCTGGATCGTAGGCGAGCGCGTCCAGCGACTGGCTGGCTTCCCACAGTTGCCAGAGGATGGCGGTGAACAGCTCGTCCTTGCTGGCGAAGTGGTTGTAGACGGTGCGCTTGGATACCTCGGCGGTGGCGGCGATGCGGTCCATGCTGGTGCCGGCAAAGCCCAGTTCACGGAACTCGGCCACTGCCGCGCGCAGGATGGCCTCGCGTTTGCGGTCGGTCAGGCGGAGCGGGCGCTTGGAATCGGTCATCCGCTTATTTTACACCGTTCAGTTTACTTTCCTCGAAATGGAAGTAAACTCATTGGTGTACTTTTATCGGCAAGCCCAGCCATGAAGCGTCGCCTGCCTCGTTTCCTCCTCCTCATTACGGTGCTGATTGCCATGTCCATTGGCCTGCTGACCTGCGGTGCACGTCCCGCCGCTTCCTATGACCAGTCGCCGCAATACGGCGAGGGGCGTTTCCACAACGTGGCCAAGCAGGCCCCGCTTGGTTTCGTGCGGGGTGCCAAGGTGTGGTGGCGGTTCCTGTTCGACAAGCCGGCCGATGCGACGCCGCAGGTGGCGATTCCGGTACATGCCTTGACCCGGCAGGCCTTGCTGGACGCACCGGACGACAGCCTGTGGCGGCTGGGTCACTCGACCATGCTGATGAAGCTGGATGGTCACTTCTGGCTGACCGACCCGGTATTCTCCGAGCGCGTTTCGCCGTTCTCGTTCATGGGGCCCAAGCGCTTCCATGCGCCGCCGCTGTCGATTGATGAGTTGCCGGAAATCACCGGCGTCATCATTTCGCATGACCACTACGATCACCTCGACCACGACGCGGTGCTGGCGCTGGCGCCGAACGCGCGGCACTTCGTCACTGCGCTGGGTGTGGGCGATCGCCTGCAGGCCTGGGGCGTGCCCGAGGAAAAGATCACCCAGCTGGATTGGTGGCAGGAAGCCCGGGTGGAGGGCCTGAAAATCGCGGCCACACCTGCGCAGCATTTCTCCGGTCGCGGTTTGTCCGATGGCAATCGCACCCTGTGGGCATCGTGGGTGATCGATACCGGCAGCACGCGGATCTTCTTCAGTGGCGACAGTGGTTACTTCGATGGCTTTGCGAAGATCGGCGAACGCTACGGCCCGTTTGATCTGGCGATGGTCGAGACCGGTGCCTACGACGCCCAGTGGCCCGGCGTGCACATGCAGCCGGAGCAGAGCCTGCAGGCGCATCTGGATGTACGCGGCAAGGTGATGATGCCGATCCATAACGGTACGTTTGACCTGGCTTTGCATCCCTGGACCGAGCCGTTCGAGCGGATCACCGCATTGGCGGCAGAGCAGGGCGTGCTGCTGACCGCGCCGCAGATGGGTGAGCGTCTGGATATCCGTGCGCCTGCGCCTTCGACGCATTGGTGGCGGATGGGCGGGGAGTGAGGGCTGCGGTTGTAGTTGTTGCTGTTGTTGTTGCCGCTGTTGCTGTTGCTTCTAGTGCCGTCATTCCCGCGCAGGCGGGAATCGCTCTTGTTGTTGCCCTTGCCTTTGCATTTGGTGTTACGCGAAGCCAAAGAGCCAGAGCGATTCCCGCCTGCGCGGGAATGACGGCATAAAGGCAGGGCAAAGCAAAAGCGCAGGCAAACGCGAATGCGGAAAAGGATCGTGCCTCCCAATCCCCAACATGCTCTAAAGTGAAGCCCATCGCGCTCACCACGCGCCCTGTTCACCGGAGCTGTTTGATGAAACCCCTGATCCTCGGCGCCCTGTGCGTCTTTGCCCTCGCCGCCTGCAGCAACCCGGAGGCCGAGCGCCAGCAACAGGAGGCCGCTGCCGCGCAGGAGCGCGCCAAGCGCGAAGCCGACGCCGAGGGCATCGGCAAGCTCTACGACACGGCGGTTACCGGCGCCGATTGGGAGCGGGCGCGGATCCATGGTGCTGCATTGCTTGACCAGTACCCGGACTCGGAAACCGCCAAGCGCATCGAGCCGGGCTTTGCCGAAGTGCGGGAGAAGGCTGTAGCCGCTGGCGAACTGCGCCGCATGCAGGCTTTGTGGAGCTACAACCAGGTGCCGGTCAAGGGCGGTACCCAGCGCTCGGCCGCGATCCTCAGCAAGGACCGGGTGGAAGTGGATAGCACCGGTCCCAAGCAGGTGAACCTGGTGTTCCGCGATCACCCGGAGTGGAAGCGCCACGCCTACCTGGTGCTGCAGTCCAGTGACTTCGCCAAGGCCTGCTACCGTGCCTGCCAGGTCAAGGTCAGCGTCGACGGCGCGCCCGCCCGCAACATGGCTGCGCATCGCCCGGATACCGACGAGGCCATCGCCATGTTCATCGATGACAACCGCGGCCTGTGGCGGCAGGCACGCAAGGCCAAGGTCATCGAGATCGAATTCCCGGTGCAGGCTGGCGGCACCCGCAAGGCGGTGTTCGAGGTCGGTGGCTTGGACGGCAGCCAGATGCCGAACTGGGATTGAGGCCGGTGCTTGCAGACAGGGCGGGGCGTTGCGACGTCGCCGCCAGCCGTCATTGGGTGTTCGACATGGACGGCACCCTGACCGAGCCGGTGCATGATTTCGAATTGATCCGGCGCGAGCTGCAGATTCCTTCCGGTGCGGACATTCTTGAACACCTGGCCGGCCTGCCGCCGCAGCTGGGCGCTGACAGCCACGCCTGGCTGATGCAGCACGAGCGGGAGCTGGCGGAGGCCTCGGTCGCAGCGCCGGGGGCGGTGGCCCTGGTTCGCGCGCTGCATGCCGCTGGTTGCCGGCTGGGCATCCTTACCCGCAATGCACGCGAGCTGGCGGAAGTGACCCTGGCGGCGATTGGTGTGGCGGATTGCTTTGCCAGCGAGGAAATCATCGGCCGCTGGGAAGTGGCGCCCAAGCCGTCACCGGCTGGCTTGCAGTTCTTTGCCGCGCGCTGGCACGTGTTGCCGGCGCAGATGCGGATGGTTGGGGATCATTACTACGATCTGGCCACCGCGAAGGCTGCTGGCGTGCCGGGCATCCTGATCAATGTGCCGGATGACCCGTGGCCGGGCATGGCGCAGTGGCAGTTGCGCGATTGTGCGCAGTTGCTGCAGCAATGGCAGGCCGCAGAATCCCGGTAGAGCCGAGCCATGCTCGGCTGAGGCGTTACCGGTGAAGCCTCTTGTGGGAGCGGCGTAAGCCGCGAAGCCGGGAATGCTGGGTCGCGGGTGTGTGCTGCAATCTGGTGGTGTGCGAGCTTCGCGGCTTACGCCGCTCCCACAAATGCCATGTGGCCGGAAGATTGCCGGTAAGGCCTCTGCCGAGCGTGGCTCGGCACTACGCTTTGAGCCCCTCTCCCGCTTGCGGGAGAGGGGTTGGGGTGAGGGGGAGCTTTTCGCTTGTAAAGCCCCTGCCGAGCATGGTTCAGCACTACAGAAAAAAACGGCGCCGAAGCGCCGTTTTTCTCAGAGGCTGTAGCCGAACTGCTGCTTGAACTGCTCGTTGAACTCGGCGAAGTCGAAGCGCTGGTTCTGGGTGCCCGGGTGTTCCACCTTCAGCGCGCCCATCAGGTTGCTCATGCGGCCGACGGTCAGCCAGTCCATGCCCTTCTCGATGCCGAAGATCAGGCCGGCGCGGAAGGCGTCGCCACAACCGGTCGGGTCGACCACGCGGCGCTCGTGCGCCGGCGGGATGTCGAAGCTCTTCTCCGGGGTGTGGATGATGGCGCCGCGCGGGCCCTGGGTGGTGATGTAGGCCTTGGTCCGGGCGACGATGTCGGTCTCGCTCCAGCCGGTGCGCTGCTGCAGCAGGTTGGACTCGTAGTCGTTGACCACCACGTAGTCGGCCTGCTCGATGAATTCGCGCAGTTCCGGGCCGTTGAACAATGGCAGCGCCTGGCCCGGATCGAAGATGAAGGGGATGCCGCATTCCACGAATTCGGCGGCGTTCTGGATCATGCCCTCACGGCCGTCCGGCGCGACGATGCCGAAGGTGACGCCCGGCACATCGCGCACGTGGTTGTCGTGCGAGCGCATCATCGCGCCCGGGTGGAAGGCGGTGATCTGGTTGTTGTCGTGGTCGGTGGTGATGAAGCACTGCGGGGTGAACATGTCTTCCAGCACCCGCACCTGGCTCAGGTCGATGCCCATGCGCTCGAAGTGCTCGCGGTACGGGCCGAAGTCCTGGCCAACGGTGCCCATCGGGATCGGGCTGCCGCCCAGCAGCTTCAGGTTGTAGGCGATGTTGCCGGCGCAGCCGCCCAGTTCGCGGCGCATGCGCGGTACCAGGAACGACACGTTCAGGATGTGCACCTTGTCCGGCAGGATGTGGTTCTTGAACTGGTCCGGGAACACCATGATGGTGTCAAAGGCTAGGGAACCACAGATCAAAGCGGACATTGCGAACAGGCCTATACGTAAAAGGGAAAGGCCGTCGCGCACGCGCAGACGACCCGGCGCGATGGCGCGCCAAAGTGCGTAAGGTTACCGGCTGCGGCGGCCCACGGCCACAAGCAAGGATGTACCGCAGCTGCCCGGCGTGGTCGAAAGCCTCGATTTTCCGTGGATTTTCCTTGCTCGGGCGGGGGTGGGTTGATAGGCTAACTGCCCTCATTTTCTGCCCATTTTTTCGCCAACCGGCGTGGGCGCGACACCCCTCAGGATCACTTCCCAGATGTTCAAGAAGCTGCGTGGCATGTTCTCCAATGACCTGTCCATTGACCTGGGCACGGCCAACACCCTCATCTATGTGCGCGGCCAGGGCATTGTGCTGAACGAGCCATCCGTCGTCGCCGTGCGCCAGGACCGTGCCATCGGTGGCACCCGTTCGGTGGCTGCCGTCGGCGCCGAGGCCAAGCAGATGCTCGGCCGTACCCCGGGCCATATCACCACCATCCGCCCGATGAAGGACGGCGTCATCGCCGACTTCACCTATACCGAGGCGATGCTCAAGCACTTCATCAAGAAGGTGCACAAGTCGCGCGTGCTGCGCCCCAGCCCGCGCGTGCTGGTCTGCGTGCCGGCCGGTTCCACCCAGGTCGAGCGCCGCGCCATCAAGGAATCGGCCGAGGAGGCCGGTGCGCGTGATGTGTTCCTGATCGAGGAGCCGATGGCAGCTGCGATCGGTGCCGGCATGCCGGTCACCGAGGCGCGCGGCTCGATGGTCATCGATATCGGCGGCGGCACCACCGAAGTGGCAGTCATCTCGCTGAACGGCATTGTCTATTCGGCCTCGGTGCGCATCGGCGGCGACCGTTTCGACGAGTCCATCACCAATTACGTGCGTCGCAACCACGGCATGCTGATCGGTGAAGCCACCGCCGAACGCATCAAGGTGGAGCTGGGCTGCGCCTACCCGCAGGCGGAAGTGATCGAGATGGAAATCTCCGGCCGCAACCTCGCCGAGGGCGTGCCGAAGATGATCAAGATCAGCTCCAACGAAGTGTTGGAAGCCCTGCACGAGCCGCTGTCGGGCATCGTCTCGGCGGTCAAGCTGGCGCTGGAGCAGACCCCGCCGGAACTGTGTGCCGACGTCGCCGAGCGTGGCATCGTGCTGACCGGTGGTGGCGCCCTGCTGCGTGACCTGGACCGCCTGATCTCCGAGGAAACCGGCCTGCACGTGCAGGTGGCCGATGACCCGCTCACCTGCGTGGCCCGCGGTGGCGGTCGTGCGCTGGAGCTGGTCGACATGCACGGCAACGAGTTTTTTGCGCCGGAGTGATCCGCAGGGAATGGGGGCTGGGGAAGCGGGAATGGGGGGCAGGGCTTCCTGCATCTGGTTCCACTCTCCGGCATCCGCTTCCCCGAACCATCGGCGTGACGCCAGTCGCGCCGTTTCCATACCTGATTCTTCATTTCCCACTCCCAGCCTTCTGTCGTGCCCCCTTACGCCGGTCCTCCCGTAGCCTCCCGTCAGGGGGATGCCAGCAGCACGCTGCGTCTGCTGGCGTACCTGGCCTTGGCCATCACCTTGATCGTGCTGGATGACCAGGGCGGCTGGATGTCGCGTCTGCGTGCCCAGGCCAATGTGCTGGTGCAGCCGGTCTGGGCGCTGGCCGGTGTGCCGGGCCGGGTGGGGGCCTCGGTCAAGGACAATGCGGCCAGCCATAACCAACTGGTCAGCGAGAACCGCGAGTTGCGCAACCAGCTGTTGATCGCCAATGCACGCCTGACCCGGCTGCAGACCGCCGCGCTGGACAATGCCCAGCTGCGCGAGCTGCTCAACGTGGCCGAGCGCAATGGCCTGGACGTGCAGCTGGCCCCCATCCTCGATATCGACCTGGACCCGGTGAAGCAGCGTCTGGTGCTGGATTCGGGTAGCCGCGCGGGCGTGCATGTCGGCCAGGCGGTGATCGATGCCGGTGGCCTGATGGGCCAGGTGATCGCGGTGACGCCTGCACATTCGACCGTGCTGCTGCTGACCGATCCGGACCACGCGGTACCGGTGGCGGTGGCGCGCAACGGCGTGCGGCTGATCGTCTACGGTCGTGGCGACCGCCTGGAACTGCGCGACATCCCGCTCAGCGCGGGCGTGGAAGTAGGCGATGAGATCGTCACCTCCGGTCTGGGCGGGCGTTTCCCGGCCGGCTTCCCGGTCGGCAAGATCCTGAAGCTGCGTCCGGACGATACCCATGCGTTCCTGGTCGGCGAGCTGGAGCCGGCGGCCAAGCTGGACCGTGGTCGCAACGTGCTGCTGCTGCGTTCGGTGCCGGCGCTGCCGCAATTGCCGGACAGCAATGCAGGCGAATCGGCGCCGGAAGCCACGGCCGCAGGCGGCCCATCCATGGCTCCGGTCAACCGCATGGGCGCGGCAGCTGCCGTTGTTCCTGCCGCCGGCAACGCCACCAATCCTCCGGCTGCGGCGGCCACGCAGGCCCCGTCAAGCACGCCAGCGAGCGAGCCGGCTGCTGCAGGCCCAGCGCCCGCCCCGGCGACAACGCCCGCCACCGAGCCCACACGCCCGGCAGCACCTGCGAGCGCTGACAACCCAACCCCGCCGCAGGTGCGCCCATGAGTCGTCTGCGCAACAAGGGCTGGGTGATGCCGGTCAGTTTCGTGCTGGCCTTGCTGCTGGCGTTGATCCCGCTGCCCGAGCTGCTGCTGCCGGTGCGCCCGTACTGGTTGGCACTGGTGCTGGCCTATTGGGTGATCGAAACCCCGGACAAGGTCGGATTGGGCTTCGCTTTCTGCATCGGTCTGCTGGCCGATGTGATGTTTGGTGGCATTCTCGGCGAGCAGGCGCTGCGGCTGGTGGTGATGGCCTTCATCCTGCAGCGCTTCCGCGCCCGCATCCGTTTCTTTCCGCTGTCGCAGCAGGCCCTGGCCATGGGCGGGCTGTTGTTCAACGATCGCGTGATCGATGCTGCCATCCACCTGCTGGTGGGTGAGCCGCTGCTGCCGTGGAGCTACTGGGTGGCACCGCTGCTGGGCATGGCCTTGTGGCTGCCGCTGTATGTACTGCTGGATGCGGTGCGGCTGGGCAAGCGCGGGCGCTGACGTATGGCGTCGCGCCGCCAGAGCAAGAACCCGCATGCCGAGGCCGAGCAGTTCCGGCGGCGTGCGGCCATCGGTTTTCTCGGGGTGGTACTGGCCCTGGGTTTCCTGGCGGCCTGGTATTTCAAGCTGCAGGTGCTGGACCACGACATCTACGCCACCCGCTCCGAAGCCAACCGCATCAAGGCGCGGCCGGTGGTGCCCGGGCGTGGCTTGATCTACGACCGCAACGGCCGCCTGCTGGCCGAGAACGTGCCGGCCTTCCGCCTGGACGTGACTGCCGACAAGGTCACGGACATGGACGCCACCCTGGCCGGGCTGCAGAAGATCTTCTCGCTCAGCGAAGAAGACATCGAGCGCTTCAAGCAATCGCGCAAGGCGCGCCGCGGCTTCATGCCGGTGACGCTGAAGCTGCGGGTCAGCGACGACGAGATGGCGCGCTTCGCCGTGGACCGCTGGCGCTACCCGGGCGTGGAACTGGAACCCTATCTGACCCGGCGTTACCCCTACGGCGATCTGTTCGGCCACATCATCGGCTACGTCGGCCGTGTCGACGATAAGGATCTGGAAGAGCTGGGCGAGGGCAATGCGGCACTGACGCACATCGGCAAGTCCGGGTTGGAGCGTTTCTACGAAACCCAGCTGCGCGGCAAGATCGGCTACGAGCAGGTCGAGACCAATGTGCAGGGCCGTGCGATCCGTACGGTGGGGCGGGTGCCGGCGCAGTCGGGCACCGATCTGCGGCTGTCGATCGATGCCGACCTGCAACGCGCCATGGTGGCGGCGTTCGGCGAGCAGGAAGGCTCGGCGGTGGCGATCGATCCGCGCACCGGCGAGATCCTGGCCATGGTCAGCCTGCCGTCGTTCGACCCCAATCTGTTCGTCAACGGCATTTCCCACGCTGACTTCAAGCGTCTGAACGAGAACCCGTCGCGGCCGCAGTTCAACCGGCTGGTGCTGGGTGGCGTGGCGCCGGGTTCGACGGTGAAGCCTTTCCTCGGCCTGGCCGGCCTGGACAGCGGCCTGCGCCGCCCGGAAGACAAGATCCTGTCGCGCGGCATGTTCTACCTGCCGGGTGTCAGTCGTGGCTGGGGTGACGCCAACCGTGGCGGCCATGGCTGGACCGATCTGCGCAAATCGATCACCCAGTCGGTCAATACCTATTACTACCAGCTCGGTATCGACATGGGCATCGAGCGCTATGACGACTACATGGGCAACCGCTACGGCTTTGGCCAGCCCACCGGCATCGATCTGGCCGGCGAGATCGGCGGGATCCTGCCGTCGCCGGCGGCCAAGCTCAAGTCCAACAAGGAGCGCTGGTATCCGGGTGACACCGTCAATGCCAGCATCGGCCAGGGCCTGTGGAAGGTCACGCCGTTGCAACTGGTGCGCGGTGTTGGCGGCCTGGCCACCGGCCAGCTGCGCAGACCGCATCTGGTCATGGAGCAGCGTGCCGGCTTCGACCACGACTGGGCGCCGACGCCGCAACCGGCGAGCCGGCCGATCAGCCCCAATCCGGCCAACGTGCAGGCGGTGCGCGAGGGCATGATGGGCACCATGCAGCCCGGCGGCAGTGGTTGGCGGTCCGCAGCCGGTGCGCAGTACCGCATGGCAGGCAAGACCGGTACCGCCCAGGTCATCAGCCGCAAGGGTACGGCTGCCTTGAATCCGCGCAGCCTGCCGATGCATCTGCGCCATCGCGCGCTGTTCGTGGGTTTTGCGCCGGCCGAGGAGCCCGTGATCGCCATTGCCATTGCGGTGGAAGGCGGCGGCTATGGTGGTTCGGCCGCCGCGCCTATCGCGCGCAAGGTGTTTGATGCCTGGTTGCTCGGGGTGATGCCCGAAGGCCTGCAGCCGCTGGATGCCGAGCGCGGCACGGTGGCGGTGGGCGTGGCCACCTTTGATACCGAAGACGCGGGTTGGCGCGCGCGCGGTGAGTTGGTGGCGCCGCAGTTTGCCGATCTGCCGATCATGGTCGGCGCGCCTGCGCCGTTGCCGGGTGGGCCGCCGCAGCCGGTGCCTGAGGCGCTGCCCGGCGTTGCGCCGGCGACGGCACGTCCGCCGACGCCGGCAGCAACGCCTGTGGAGGCACGTCGATGAGGGATTTCCTGCGCTGGGCGTTGGAGATGGGCCAGCGGCTCAGCCGTGGCCTGGACTGGCCGCTGCTGTTTGCCCTGCTTGCCTTGATGGCCATTGGCCTGTCGGTGCTGGACAGCGCCGGTGGCAGCGGCCTGGTGATGGCGCAGGGTGCCCGCTTCGCGGTGGGGCTGGTGGCCATGTGGGCGATCGCGCGGGTATCGATCCTGCGCATCCGCGCGTGGACGCCGATGATCTATGCATTCTCGATGCTGCCGCTGCTGGCGGTATTCGTACTTGGCACCGGCAAGTACGGGCGACAGTGGTTGAACCTGGGCCTGTTCTACCTGCAGCCGGCCGAGTTGTTGAAGGTCAGCCTGCCGATGATGGTGGCCTGGTACCTCAACCGCATGCCCTTGCCGCCGCGCATTCCGGTGGTGCTGGTGGCGGCGGTGATCATCGGCGTGCCGACCGGGCTGGTGATGTTGCAGCCGGACTTCGGTACCGGTGTGCTGATCGCCGCCAGCGGTGCCTTCGTATTGTTGCTGGCCGGCCTGCCGTGGTGGTGGGTGGGCGTGGGCGTGGGCGGTGTTGCCGCAGCCGCGCCGGTGGCCTGGTTCTGGCTGCTGCGGCCGTACCAGAAGGACCGCATCATGATGTTCCTCGACCCCGAGAGCGATGCGCTGGGCGCGGGCTGGAACATCATCCAGTCCAAGATCGCCATCGGTTCCGGTGGGCTGACCGGCAAGGGCTGGGGGCTGGGCTCGCAGTCACACCTGAACTTCATCCCCGAGCAGACCACCGACTTCGCCTTCTCGGTGCTCAGTGAGGAGTACGGCTGGGTGGGCGTAGCCGTGGTGCTGGCGTTGTACCTGTTCGTGATCGGGCGCTGCCTGTGGATCGCGGTGGATTCGCGCGATACCTATTCGCGCCTGCTGGCCGGCGCCACCGGCCTGGCGTTCTTCGTCTACATCCTGGTCAACGGCGGCATGATCTCCGGGCTGTTGCCGGTGGTGGGTGTGCCGATGCCTTTGATCAGCTACGGCGGCACCTCGGCGGTGTCGCTGCTGGCCGGCTTTGGCCTGGTGATGGCGGTGCGTGCGCATCGGCCGGTGCACGGCGGCTAGCGCAACGCTGTTGCGTGAATTGCAGATTCATCTCATGCAATGTTGCGAGCTTTGATCCAGATCAAACACCTGGTTTCACTAAACCTTCACACTATGTCCCGTCACTGGCGCGCGCATCGCGCTGTGACTGCCAGCTCGCCGTATGGGGCAGCTGGCAGGTTGGCATCTGGCGGGATGACGGGGGGAGCCGTCGTCCCGGGTCCCCCGGGCGCTGACGCGAGTGTCGGTCATCTCTGCGGGATGGGGAGATGGCCGACGCTCCTTTTTTACCTTTGAGCGCCGCTTGTGAAGCTGTCGCCGGCGCTGTCACGCGCCCTTTCTACATGGCTGGTAGCCGTCACTGACAGGACAAGCCTGCCAGCAAACTGTTGTCTATGCCGCCAACGTAGTAGGGGTATCCGGGTGCGGCGTCGCTCTCATCTTCGGAAAGATGGACATAGGCCAGTTGTTTTGGCGGTTTCGACATATGCCAGAACGTCCCGATACCGGTTTTCTTGTCCAGCATGCACACATCAAACGATGCCGTTACCCGCGCATCGCCTGCACTGTAACCGGCAAAAAATGCCGTCAGCAGATCAAGGTGGTGGCGATGGAACGCATGGATATCATCAAAGAAGAACGCCGGGCGCAGCTGCTTGTTGAATGCATTGTATTCGGCTTGTTCAAGCAGCTTGTCTGCGGACGAAAACTGCGTGACGAAAGGTTTGATGATCTCGCAAAGGATGCGGTCTGTTTTGACTGATACGCAATGCAGCTGAAACCCTACGCGTCCAGGTGCGGTGAAGAAGATATTTCCGTTGGAGATATCAGGTGGGACACCGCTGTTTGTACGGATCTGTTTGGCAGTTTTGGCAAGCTGAGCAAGATTTATGGGGCCGCCATCGCTCACGTTTTTTAAGAATAATCTCAAAAAATTGATCTTCAGAAAAACATCGCCGGAAGCGGCGATAGCACCGTATTTCCAAGGGTAAACCTTGCGGTAATTGGTGAGCACACACTCCGGTGCACCTGGGTTTGACTGCTGCGTCAATACTGCGCAATGATCTCCGGCGAGGATTAGATGATCCTGCGTATCGGCGGCGATGATCAGCGTCACTGCTATAAATCTCCATGGAAGTGCATCGTATATAAAGGAACTATGACATGCCCGGTAACTTCATCGTCAAGGCCAGTGACCACCCATTTCTGCAGGGCGAGTTCAGGGTAATTGGACTGCCAAAGTTACCGGACACCCGGCTCAAGTTGTTCGACGAAGGTTTTGTGCTGAAGGACAAGACAAGCGGCGAGCCTCTGCCCAACGTTTCCTATCGCATCCTGCTCGAGGACGGCAGCTATCTGGAGGGCATCACCGATGCGTTCGGACGCACGCAGGTGGTGAAAACAGCAAGCTCCGAAATGCTGTCTTTGGAAGTGAAGGGGGTTTGAACCGATGATCATTGTCCCTGTCGCGCAGCACATCTTTCGCCGCATTGCCGAATCCGCCACCTCGCCCATATCCAAGACGGCGCGCAGGGAAGTTCGGGTCGAAAGGCCGGAGAACGTGCTGCATATCGACGCCATTGCGCTTGCACCGGAAATCTTCGAGGAAGATAGCGAGGCAGACGAAAACCGTGTGGCAATCGAAGGCTCAACCGAGCCGCAGGCGATCCCGCATAAACACCCGATGGTCAAGGTCGAGCCCGTGACCAACCGGATCGCGCACCGCGAGCTGAAGATTCGCATCTGGAGCGAAGGCCGCCCCGACAATCACCATGCAGGCAAGACGGTGACATGGACGATGGTGCCGCTGTTCGTGCGCCCTGTGGCAGAAGGCGAGGAGGCAGCCGCTGCTGTTTTCCGGGGTGATTGGGCGCAGGCGGCAGTCGCGCATCGTGACCGCTTCGAGGCGCCAGCCGAGTTCACCGCCACTGGGTTCGCTCGCGTCAGTCAGGAGCAGGCAACCACCACCGTGGACGATACCGGCCACACCGCCATCCGCACCAACCTGCCGCCCGTTGCGTTCAATGCTGCGCGCATCAGCGTGCAGTTGGAGGGCGAGGCTGCAGCAGTCGAGCTGATTGACCTGGAAGTGCCGGGCATCATCGTGATCGACCCGGGGCATGGGGGTGCAACCAACGTTGATGGCTCCTCGGCCAACAATGCGACTTCACACACCAGCCGTGTTCTGGAAAAGGAACTGACGCTTGATTTGGGCCTGCGGACCAGAACGGCATTGCGCGCGTTGCGTGTCGGTGAGAATCAAAACCTGCGGGTTCACATGACGCGAGCCGGTGACGAAAATAAGAAGGGAATTGATCGTGCAAAGATCGGCCAGGACAACGGCGCTGATGTTTTATTAAGCATCCATTTCAATGGAGCAAATACGGTGGCGCGAGGCACCGAGACGCTGGTCCGCCCTCGCGCGAGTAACGTAAATTTTGACCAAGACACCGCGTTGGCGCGAAGAGTAAATGACGCAGCTTACAACGCAATTCTCGCGCATGACGCTGGGGCAAGAAATCGGGGGATTAAATCTGAAAGGGATCTTGCGGTTTTAGGTGATAAGCCGTTGGGGAATACCTCCGTCTATCACCCTTTGCGCGCTGCACTTTTGGAGGTGGAGTTCATCGATAACGAGAGCGTCGACAAGCTGCTCAGCATCGATGAGGGCTACGAGCAGGTCAGACAGGATATCTGCGATGCCATCGCCGGCGCATTGCTTGAAGATTTGAGGATGAATCAATGAACCATTTGCGCCTATTGCGGAACAATGCGCTCTTTCACAGCAGCCGGGTGCTGCTTTGCCTGATTCTGTTTGGCGCGTTTCTCGTGACGGGTTGTACATCCGAAGCGGTCGCGGTGGCGCCGTCACCTGCTGAGTCTCCCCTCACAACGTCGCCGTCGCCGACGGAACAGCGGGCAGTTCGTTATCTACTGACAACGGTGCCCGTGGACGAGGTAGCACCGCGACGGCTAGCAAAATTGCCAGACATGCTGGCCGGATCCGGATCCGGATCCGGATCTGAGCGCGCGCGGATCATTAGACACAATCTGGGCGTGATAAGGTCTGCTTCCCTTTTGGGCAGAATTTCTGGCGCTGAAGTCAGCCCAGATCAGAAATGGGTTTTGGTCTCTATCGGTGAAATGGGGTATGCGATTGCTTCCGCTGAATCATTGGCCAAATCATTCGCAGATATCGCCAAGCCGCCGAGGATCCCCGATGGTTTCGATGACGCAACCGCTATTGGTTGGATGATTCTCGACGATGATCACTTGATCGGGCAGGCCGACCTTCCTTCACTGGATCCTGGGGTGGGGATGACCCTTTCCGAAAAGGATTCGCTTCCGCCCCGGGATACGCTGATTTATATCTACGCCCTCTCCAGCGGGAAAACGACGCGCGCCGAGATTGACGGAACATTACCGCGCCCTCTCAATATTTATAGAGATGCTGAAGGTCGTCTGCTTGTTTTGGATTCTTCCTATGACGAATGGTCTGGCGCGAAGGTCATTCAGATTCCGGAGCCTTGATTCCGGTCCGAAGACCGCGTTTGTATGCTTCCGTGCGTGCCCGAGCGTTATGCACCGCCGAGGTTTTCTGGAAAGAGCGGGAGTTTATCCGGGTTGCATCAGGTCGGTCGGAACCTCCGCGATGCCGTCGCCGGCGCATTGCTTGAAGATTTGAGGATGAATCAATGAAGCAGCTACGCCTATTGCGGAACACGGCACTCTTTCACAGCAGCCGGGTACTGCCTTGCCTGATCCTGTTTGGCGCGGTTCTAGTGACGGGCTGCGCATCCGAAGCGGTCGCGGTGGCGGCGTCATCCGCTGAGCCCCCCGGCACAACATCGCCATCGCGACCGCCGACTGAACAGCGGGCAGTTCGCTATCTGCTGACAACGGTGCCAGTGGACGAGGCATCACCACGACGGCTAGGAAGGTTGCTAGACATGCTGGTCGGATCTGGATCTGGATCTGGATCTGGATCTGAGCGCGCGCGGATCATTAGACACAATCTGGGCGTGATAAGGTCTGCTCCCGGTTGGGACAAGATTTCTGGTTCTGAAGTCAGCCCGGATCAGAAATGGGTTTTGCTCGATATCGGCGAAGCGGGGTATGCGATTGCTTCCGCTGAATCACTGGCCAAATCATTTGAAGATATCCCCAGGCCGCCGAGGATCCCTGATGGTTTCGATGACGCAACCGCTATTGGTTGGATGGTTTTCGACGACGATCACTTGATCGGGCAGGCCGACCTTCCTTCATTGGATCCGGGGGTAGGGATGACCCTTTCGGAAAAGGATTCGCTTCCGCCTCGGGATACGCTGATCTATATCTACACCGTTTCCAGCGGAACAACGACGCGCGCCGAGATTGACGGAACATTGCCGCGTCCTTTCGATATTATCGAAGGTCCTGGGGGCCGTATCGTTATTGCAAATAATTTTTAATCTCGAATTGCTTGGCGCGAAGATTATTCAGATTCCGGAGCCTTGATCCCCTGGCTCCGAAGAGCGCGTTTGTATGTTTTCGTGTGTGCCCGAGCGTCATGCGTCGCGGGTATTTTTGAAAGAGCGGGTGCGTGTCCGGATTGCAGCAGGTCGGTCGGAACATCCGCGATGCCGTCGCCGACGTATTGCCTGAAGATTTAAGGATGAATCGATGAAGCAGCTACGCCTATCGCGGAACAGTGCGACCTTCTTTCACAGCAGCCGGGTGCTGCTTTGCCTGATCCTGTTTGGCGCGGTTCTCGTGTCGGGTTGCACATCCGAAGCGGTGGCGGTGGCGGTTTCGTCACCGGAAGAAAAGCCTGCAACGTTGTCATCGATAGCGTCGCCGGACCAGCGGGCAGTTCGCTATCGGCTGACAGGTGTGCCAGTGGACGAGGTAGCACCGCGACGGGTAGGAGAGTTACCCGACATGCTGGTCGGGTCTGGGCCTGAGCGCGCGCGGATCATTAGACACAATCTGGACGTGATAAGGTCTGCTTCCCTTTGGGGCAGGATTTCTGGTTCTGAAGTCAGCCCGGATCGGAAATGGGCTTTGCTCTATATCGGTGAAGCGGGGTATGCAATTGCTTCCGCTGAGTCATTAGCAAAATCATTCGAAGACATCGCCAGGCCACCGAGATTTCCCGATGGTTTCGATGACGCAACCGCGATTTATTGGGTCATTCTCGACGACGATCACTTGATGGGGCAGGCCGACCTTCCTTCGCTGGATCCGGGAGTAGGGATGACCCTTTCGGAAAAGGACTCGCTTCCGCCTCGGGATACGCTGGTTTATATCTACACCCTCTCCAGTGGAAAGACGGCGCGCGCCGAGATTGACGGAACATTGCCGCGCCCTTTCCGCATTTCTGCAGATCCTGAAGGTCGTCTGCGTATTTTGAGTTTTGATGATCTTGAAGAGTTCGGCGCGAAGATCATTCAGATTCCGGAGCCCTGACCCGCAGCGATTGCGGGATTCCCAGCCCGAGGCGTCGGCAGTGGGTGCAGCTGCTTTGTGAAGGACTGCAACGCCATCAGGCCGATTCGCCCGTGGTTGCCACCCATCAGAAGTGGAAGGCACCGGTACGGCACTCGCAAGATCGAACCACCCCGCTGGGCAGTCCGGGCGGGGCGGAGGGCTTGCGTTCCATTTGGGGGCCAATGCCGTGTTTGGGAGAGTTGGCCGCCTGTCTGGCGCATTCACCTTCAAAGGTCCCCAGCAGGCAGGGGCCGAGCGCTTCAATCCTGTTGTGATTCATGGTCTTATTGATGGAAATTCATCTTTGACCTGCTAATCTCGCCCGATGATTAGACGCGCCCTGGTTTGTTGCCTCACCCTCGGCATGGTTGCCTGCGCAACCCAGCCGAAGTCTCCTGCCCCCCTGCCGGCCCCGGCGGAAACGCCGGTCAAGCCCAATGCCGGCCCGGCCGAGGCCGTCCCCGAGGCCCAGGCAAGCCTGCCGCCGGTGGATCTGACCCCGGTGCCGTTTGAAACCGCCCGCGCCAATTTCGTGCGCGATACGGCGGCCAAGTACCGCATCGACCCGGCCTATATCGAAGCTACCCTGGCCCAGGCGCAGATCCGCGAGCCGATCATCGCGGCGATGTCGCGTCCGGCCGAGCGGGTCAAGCCGTGGAACGAATACCGGCCGATGTTCATCACCCAGGCCCGCATCGATGGCGGTCGTGCCTTTCTGGCGCAGCACCGCGATGAGCTGATTCGGGTGCAGGAGCGCACCGGCGTGCCGGCCGAAGTGATCGTCTCCATCATTGGCGTGGAAACCAGCTACGGCCGCAATGCCGGCAACCACCGCGTGCTCGATGCGCTGTACACCCTGGCCTTCAAGTACCCGCGCAGCGGCGACCCGGCCAAGCTCGAGCGCGAGGTGCGCCGCGAACTGTTCTTCCGCGATGAGCTGGCCAAGCTGTTCGAGTTGAGTGCGCTGGAAAAGCTCGACATCACTTCGCTCAAGGGCAGTTACGCCGGTGCGATGGGAATGGGTCAGTTCATGCCGTCCAGCTACCTGGACTTCGCGGTGGACGGCAATGGCGACGGCCGCCGTGACCTGTTCAACAGCTATGACGATGTGTTCTCGTCCATCGCCAATTACTTCGTCAAGAAGGGCGGCTGGATCCGCGGTGGCACCGTTGCGGTACCGGCGACGCTGCAGGCCGGCTTCGAGGAGTTCAATCCCACCGACTGGACCCCGACCTATACCGTTACCGAGCTGGCGGCGCGTGGTTACCAGCCGGTCACGCCGGTGCGCGCGGTCAACGCCAAGGCCACTCCGGTGACCTTGGAAGGCAGCGACGGCAAGCAGTACTGGCTGGGCTTCCAGAACTACTACGCAATCACCCGCTACAACATCTCCAAAATGTACGCGATGGCCGTATTCCAGCTGTCCCAGGCCATCGCCGGCAAGGAGCTTCCCCCGGCATGAACATCAAGTGGCTGGTCCCTGCGTTGATCGTGCTCGGGCTGGCCGCCTGCAGCAGCGCCCCCAAGAAGTCGGCATCCGGTACAGCGGGTGCCAGCTCGGCATCGCGGCCGGCGACGGTGGTGCACGGGCGTGGCAGTGCACGCGGTGAATGCCCTGAGGGCTCACCTTATGCCAAGGCGCAGGAAGACCTGTCCACCCGTGGCAACTACACCGCTGGCGGCCTGTACAAGCCCGGTGTAAGCGACTCCACGCCGAGCTATATACCCAATGTGGACTGCATTCCCGAGCCGGTGGTGACCAACGAGGCGCGCTCGGCGGTCGGCAATCGGTCGCCGTATACGGTGCTGGGCAAGCAGTACCAGATCATGGATCGCGTCGATAACTACGTGGAGCAGGGCACTGCCTCGTACTACGGGCAGAAATTCCACGGGCGCCTCACCTCCAACCGTGAGGTGTACGACATGTACGCCTTCACCGCCGCGCACAAGACCTTGCCGCTGCCGAGTTTTGCGCGGGTGACCAACCTGGACAACGGCGAGTCTGTGATCGTGCGCGTCAATGATCGTGGCCCGTTCCATGAAGGCCGGGTCATTGACCTCAGCTATGCCGCTGCCGTGCGGTTGGGCATCACCCAGCGCGGCACCGGGCGGGTGGAGGTGCATGGCCTGACCCCCGGCAGCGAGAACCTGCAGGCCTCCGGCGACAGCCGTCGTGCCCGTCGTGAGCGTGCTGCTGCGACGGTTGCCGCCGCAGTGCCGGCAACGCGGCCCGCAGCAGCGGCACCCAGCCGCATGGACCAGTTGGTCGAGAAGCTGCCGGCCGCCCCGGCCCGACCGGTTGCCGGCAGCGCCGACCATTTCGAAACCTGGATGAAGGACAACGGGGTGCGTGTCGCCACCGGTCGTCCAGCCACCACCAGCGCGGCCAGCACGGCGGCAGCCCCGGTACGCGTCCAGGCATTGCCGGCATCGTCGGAGCTGCTGCAGTTCACGCCGCCGGCCGGCGGCGCGGTGGCCGCAGCGTCGGTGCCGAAGGCCGCGCCAGTGGCACAGCCTGACCCTGCTTCCCGCGCGCTGGGCGCGATCCTGCTGCAGGTGGCCAGTTTCTCCAGCCGTGACAATGCAGCAAGGGCCTTGGGCCAGCTGACCTCGGCCGGTATCGTCGGGGCCAGCCTCAGTGACATCGTCAGCGGCGGCCGTACCTTGTGGCGCCTGCGCGTGCCGGCCAGCGACAACAACAGCGCCACGGAACTTGCCGGGCGCATTGCCGGTCTTGGATTTGGCCTGCCACAAGTGGTCCGCGATTAACCCCAGCCATACCGGGGTGCCGCCGTCTGGCTGGCGGCGCCCTACAATGACCGCCCGAATTTTTCTTCCTCGTCCATCAGGAACCGTTTTCCGATGAAATTCCGTTTTGCCGCCGCTGCACTGGCCACCACGCTCGCCGTGGGTCTGGCCTCCGCCCAGACACCCACCCCGACGCCGACGCCGACGCCTGCACCGGCCGCCGCTGTCGCTCCGGCACAGGTGGCAACGCCGCCTGCACCGGTTCCGACCACGGCCACGGCATGGGTGCTGATGGATTACGCCACCGGCCAGGTGCTGGCGGGCGAGAACATCCATCAGCCGGTACCGCCGGCCAGCATCACCAAGGTGATGACGTCCTACGTGCTGGCTGCCGAGATGAAGACCGGCAAGATCAAGCCGGACGACCAGGTGATGATGAGCGAGCGCGCCTGGCGCGAAGGCGGCGCAGGCACCGATGGCAGCTACAGCGGTTTCCCGGTCAACCAGACGGCGCGTCTGGAAGACATGGAAAAGGGCATGGCAATCCAGTCCGGCAACGATGCGGCGATCGCGTTGGCCGAACATGCGGCCGGCAGCCAGGAAGCGTTTGCGGCGTTGATGAACAGCTACGCCGCCAAGATCGGCATGAAGGACTCGCACTTCGTCAACGCACACGGCCTGAACGCCGAGGGCCACCAGTCCAGCGCCTACGATCTGGCGCTGCTGGGTCGCGCCTTCGTGCGCGACTACCCGGAGACCTATGCCTACAACAAGATCAAGGAATTCACGGTAGGCAAGATCACCCAGCCGAACCGCAACCTGCTGTTGTGGCGTGACCAGAGCGTGGACGGCATCAAGACCGGCCACACTTCGGCTGCCGGCTACTGCCTGCTGAGCTCGGCCCAGCGCGGTGACCAGCGTCTGGTCGCGGTACTGATGGGCGGCGCGTCGGAGAAGCAGCGTGCCGATGACAGCCTGGCGTTGTTGAACTGGGGTTTCCGTTTCTTCGAAACCCATCGCATGTATGAGCCGGGCAAGGCGGTGACCACGCAGCATGTGTGGAAGGGCGCGGCCGATGAGGTGCAGTTGGGTGTGGCGCAGCCGATGCTGGTGAGCGTGCCGCGTGGCCGTTACAACGATCTGAAGCCGTCGATGGACGTGCCGAAGGAGTTGGTGGCGCCGATCACTGCAGGTCAGCAGATTGGTACGGTCAAGGTGTCGCTGGATGGCAAGGTGGTTGCCGAGGCACCGTTGGTGGCTGTGCAGGCGGTGGAAGAGGGCGGTTTCTTCAAGCGTCTGTGGGATGCCTTCATGATGTGGTGGAAGTCCGAATAAGGGCTCTTACCGGCTGAAAAGCCGAGCGGCGTTGCGGTGTTCTGTCGACTGGAACTGAGTCGATGGGGCGCAGCAACGCCGCTTTTGTTTTGCCGGCGGAGCGCCGCTCAGTCGCCCCTTGGCCAAGTGCAGCTCAGCTCCAGATGCCGTTTTGGCCCCAAGTGCAGCTTTGCTCCCTCCCTTTGCCGCAGGCAAGGGGAGGGTTGGGGAGGGGTAGCTTTCGCAGTTGCAGCTGCAGTCGCGGTTGCTTTGGACTTTGACTTACCGGGCCCCTTCCGCAGCGACGGAGCCAGTGGGAAGAACCCGAAGGGCGACGTGCATGGATGCACGTCGTTTTTCGCCACGACAGGGATGTCTCGTCGAAAAACGACGCACATCCGTGTGCGCCGCCCCGTTCGGGGTCTTGTCTGCCAGCTCCGTCGCTGCGGAAGGGGCCCGGTAAGTCAAAAGCTGAAGAGCGGAAGCCGAAGCAAAAGCCGGAGCGAAAGCGCCCTCACCCCAACCCCTCTCCCGCACGCGGGAGAGGGGCTGGCAATGCGTCGGCTGCTAGTACATTAGCCCCTCTCCCGCGTGCGGGAGAGGGGTTGGGGTGAGGGCGCTTTTTGCCTTGTCGCTTTTACAGCGCGAGTGGCTGCAATTGTTCACCGCTGCAATCAAAGCGTGCGACTGATGGTGAAGCTGCCGAATACCGGGGTCTGTTTCTGACCGTCAAATTCGCGGGTGCGGTGGTAGCGGGCCAGGGCGAATTTCCATTTGCCACGCATCACCGCAACGCCATATCCGATGTCGCCTACCAAGGCCCGCTTGTCCACGCTGTGACTGTTGCGGAAGGTGTTGCCATCCAATGTGATGTCGCGCAGTACCCAACGCGCGTCACTGGTGACGAACAGGTGGCTGGACCAGCCTTCGGCGCGGCCGCGGCGGGTGGGTGCCGTGTTTTCGCCGGCCGGGCGCATCGGTGAACTGCCGAAGTCATCTGGCAACTTCCAGCCAAAACGTACTTCACCGCCAACATTGGCATACGTGGCAAGGTTGCCGATGGCGCCGCCCCAATGGCTGATCGCGTCCCAGCCCCAACCTGCAGCGTTGCCTTCCGCAGGCCAGCGCTGCATGCGCTCATGCAGCAGTTTGAATATCGGCTCGTCGTGCAACTGGTTGTCCCAGCCCATGAATTCTTCATCGCCCAGGACGCTGTGCACCGCGTCCTGTACCTGCTTGCCCTGTGCCGATGGGCCGATCATTCCCAAGGCCAGCTGGGTGGTTCGCAGGTGGTTGCCGTTGCGCGCGTTGTAACCGAAATTGACCATCAACACCGCCGCATACGGGCGGTCATCTTCGATCAAGTCGCTGCGGGTGCTGTCAGTAGGCGTGTACAAGCCCTGGCCGAAGCTGAAGATCATGTTCTGCTGCTGGAACTCACCGGGGTGTAAACGTTCCAGGTGCCGATTCATCCAGCGCGCAAGGCGCGGCAGGCAGGGGTCGTCGGTGTAGTCCTGCAGGTTTGGCGACACCAAGGTGAACATCGCGCCATTGGTGTATCCCTGATCCTGCTGCGCGCCGCCCAGCAGATCATTGTCGACGCGGAAGTTGATTGCAGGCGGGTGATCATCCAGGGCACTTTGCGTGCATTGCTGCGCCGCCCAGGCCGGTGCGATTGCGAGGCTGCCTGTAAACAACAGCATTCGGGCAGCGTTTTTCATGGGGAGGCTCCACGCCAGCAGGATGACATGCAGCTTAGTGGTGCGTTGTTGACCGGCATATCGCTATCGAGCGGACAGATTGTTGTGAGTGTGATGGTGGCTTTTCATGCGCATGTGCGCGCAACAGGTGGCGTTCGTGGACGTTGCCGTGATTCCTGCGCGGTAGCAGCGGTGCAGGTGGCATGTCGGATCGCGACGGCTATTTTCGCTTCTTTCCGCGCCTGCCTTTGGCCGGACTGGCGGGATAGAGGTTTGCTCCGGTGGGACAGTCATCATCCGTCCCCGGAGTTGCGCGCAGGCCGTGATTCGAAAATTGCGGTTCGGTACTGCAGGAGGGTGTTCGATGCGTGTCCGCTGACGCCGCTGGCCATGAGCCGGTCCGGTTCCGGCAGGAGGTTGGCCTGGCGACGCTGATCCGGCTGAGCTCTGGGCATGAGGTGCGGGTCCGGGGGCGGGGATTGTGCCGGCCACCGATGGGACGGTGCGGCGGCCCCGGCGGAGGGGCCGGGCAGGGCAGGCTGTCCTGTGGATCGCCGCCCATCGCCAGTCGCCGGACCTTGTCTGGCGCTCCTGTTGCCCGAAACCGGGGGCGGAGCTGCCGTTTCAGCCCCATAAAGGGAGCCCCCTCACAAAAACGTCATGCATCCTGATGCCCGTCTGGGTTAGGATTCCGGCGGACCGGACCGTGCTCGTCTGCTAGGTAACATCAGGGACAGAGTCTTACCGCAAGGTCTCTAAGCCAAAGGAACGCACCTCGTAAGGTGCAGGTTAATGGGGAAGTATCAGATGCGTAACGTTTTTTCGCCGCTCACCGCAGCGGTCCTCACTCTGGGCATCGCTGCGGCAGTCAGCAGCCAGCCGGCCCATGCCGCGTTCAAGACCAAGGGCACCCAGGCGCAGCAGCAGCGCCAGCAGGCTGCCGCGCAGATTCCGACCTGCCAGCGCCCGATCGGTACGCTGTCGGTGATCGAGCCGGAAGACTCCACCAACTGGTGGACCGGCCAGCAGCTGCCGGCGCCGTCGCGCCTGATCAAGGCCTTCGTCAACCGCTCGCGTTGTTTCACCCTGGTGGACCGTGGCGCCGGTATGGCCGCAGGCCAGTTCGAACGTGAATTGGCGGCCAGCGGCGACCTGCGTGGTCGTTCCAACGTCGGCAAGGGCCAGATCAAGGCCGCCGACTACGTGATGATCCCGGATCTGGTCTCGCAGAACAGCAACGCCGGTGGCAATGCCATTGGCGGCCTGCTGGGTGGCCTGATCGGTGGTCGCGCTGGCGCGATCGTGGGTGGCTTGAACTTCACCAGCAAGACCGCTGACGTGGTGCTGACCGTGACCGACGTGCGTTCGTCGGAGCAGGTGGCCATTTCCGAAGGCTCGGCGCGCAAGAGCGACATGGGCTTTGGCGCCGGCGGCGGCCTGTTCGGTGGTAGCGGCCTGGGTGCGGCCGGCGTTGGTGGTTATGCCAACACTGAGATCGGCCAGGTGATCACCATGGCCTACCTGCAGGCCTATACCGACATCATCGCCCAGCTGGGTGGTCTGCCGGAGAACGCTTCTGCCGCCAATGCGCAGCAGGCAGTGACGGTCACCCGTGCCGGTCGCCTGCTGGCGAATGCGCGCGGTACCGGTGCGCCGGTACGCACCCTGGAAGCCGGGATGATGCTGTACCCGACCGGCACCAAGGAAGGCGTGATGTGGGAAGTCGAGGATGAACTGGGCAACCGTGGCTGGGTGTCGTCCACCCTGCTGCAGCTGTCCAAGTAAGCCTGGGTTTATCCCGCAGAAGGGCCGCGCAAGCGGCCCTTCTGGTTTCTGGGCGGGGCTGTGGTGCCGGGCCATGCTCGGCAGGGGCCTCCCCGACAACGCGCCTTGCAGGAGCGGCGTCAGCCGCGAAGCTGGCCATCTGCATCAATGGCAATGCCCGCAACCTGAACATCCTTGAGCTTCGCGGCTGACGCCGCTCCCACAGCGAGCGATGCCGGGAAGGCCCCTTGCCGAGCATGGCTCGGCACTACAGGTGGCCGGCATGGAAGGCTGCAATCCGGCTGTGGCCTTGGGTTTGTAGGCGTTCGCCCCGATAATGGCGGCATGGAAATCAAGTCCGACAACCCTGAACACGGCTTCCAGTTCCCCGGTACGTTTGAGCTCAGCGCCATGGGCGCGGCCAATATCGGTCTGGAGACGGAGCTGCCCAAATTGCTGCAAAGCGCCGGTATCGAGGTGCTGGAAGAGCGCATCAGCTGGAAAGCGTCCTCCAACGGCAAGTACGTCTCGGTGCGTATCGCCTTCAAGGCCGACAGCCGCGAACAGTACGACGCCGCCCACACGGCGATGCGTGAGCATCCGGAAGTGAAGTGGACGCTGTAACCGCCTGTGCGGCAGAAACGCAGTGCAAGACGCTGCGGCCCGCATTGCTGCGTGATCTGGGCCGGCAGGGCTATGAGCCGGTCTGGCACGCCATGCAGCAGTTCACCGATGCCCGTACCGATGCCAGCACCGACGAGGTGTGGGTAGTCGAGCACGATCCGGTGTTCACCCTGGGCCAGGCCGGCAAGGACGAGCATGTGCTGGCGCCGGGCGACATCCCGGTGCTGCACGTGGACCGCGGCGGCCAGGTGACCTATCACGGTCCGGGCCAGATCGTGGTCTACCCGCTGCTGGACCTGCGCCGGCTCGGCATCGGTGTGCGCGATTACGTGTGCCGCATCGAGCAGGCCATCATCGATACGTTGGATGAGTGGAACATCGGTGCCGAGCGCATGGACGGCGCGCCCGGTGTCTACGTGGGCGGCGCCAAGATCGCCGCGCTCGGCATCCGCGTGCGCCGCGGCTGCAGTTTCCACGGGCTGGCGTTCAATGTGTCGCTGGACCTGGAGCCCTTCCACCGCATCAACCCCTGCGGCTACGCCGGGATGCAGGTGACCTCGGTGCTAGACTTGGGCGGTCCTTCGGGCATCGAAGCGGTCAAGTCGGTGCTGCTGTCCTATCTGGCCCAGCAGTTCGGCCTGGCTTTGCAGCCGACGCCCGAACTGCCCGATCTGACTACGCGGCTCTGAGACCGCTGATAACGCCATGACTGAATCCACCACGCGCTCCATTCCCCTGCAGGTCGTGCAGGGCGACATCCCGTCCGCGCCGTTGCAGGCCGGTGTCAAACAGCTTGGCGGCGACAAGATCAACCGCTCGCCGGTGCAGTTCGCCGACGCGCCGGTGCTGCGCAAGCCTTCCTGGATCCGCGTGCGCATTCCCTCGGGCAATGCCGTGGCCAACCTCAAGGCCAAGTTGCGCGAGAACCGTCTGGTGACGGTGTGTGAAGAAGCCAGTTGCCCGAACATCCACGAATGCTTCGGCCATGGCACCGCCACCTTCATGATCCTGGGCGAGGTCTGCACCCGCCGCTGCTCGTTCTGCGACGTGGCCCACGGCCGGCCCAAGCCGCCGGACGCCAATGAGCCCGCCAGCCTGGGACAGACCGTGGCCGACATGGGCCTGAAATACGTGGTGGTGACCAGCGTCGACCGTGATGACCTGCGCGACGGCGGTGCCCAGCACTTCGTCGACTGCATCACTGCCATCCGCGAGAAGTCGCCGGGCACCCGCATCGAGGTGCTGACCCCGGACTTCCGTGGCAAGGGCCGCATGGAGCGCGCGCTGGAAATCCTCGCGCAGAACCCGCCGGACGTGTTCAACCACAACATCGAGACTGTGCCGGACCTGTACCGCAACGTACGCCCGGGCGCGGACTACCAGTGGTCGCTGACCCTGCTGAAGAACTTCAAGGCACAGCACCCGAACGTGCCGACCAAGTCCGGCATCATGCTCGGCCTGGGCGAAACCTTCGAGCAGGTGCAGGCAACCTTGCGTGACCTGCGCGCGCACGACGTGGAAATGGTGACCATCGGCCAGTACCTGCAGCCGACTGCCCACCACCACCCGGTGCTGCGTTACTGGACGCCGGAGGAGTACAAGGCGTTCGAGGATTACGGCTACGAACTGGGCTTCACCCATGTTGCCTCCGGCCCGATGGTGCGTTCGTCCTACCATGCCGACCAGCAGGCGGCCGGTGCCGGCGTCGCTGTCTGAACCAGTCCCCAGCATCCTGCTGCGGCCCGTTGCCGCAGCCGGGATCGCGTCGATTCGAGTGGTGCCACCGCAGCGATTCACAAACTGCTACGGGGCGGCAGCTACTCTGGAGCCAAGCAAGGTGACAAGTGCCGAAACTTTCGGCACTGTCGGCGTGTCGAACTTGCCCGCAGTCTCCCCACAACATTCGGTGCCACGAGTATTTTGATGAACTACCGAGTTCCCGTTTTCCTGCTGGCCCTCGCGCTGACCGCTCCCGCCGCCTTGCTGGCGCGCGCCGATACGGCCTTGCCCTCGGCAGCGACCATCGACCAGGCCACCACCTCCAAGCTGGTCTACGGCTTGTTGTCGGACAGCCGTTACGCCTACCGCCCGCGCCAGCTGGATGCGGCGACCTCGCAGGACGTGTTCAAGCGTTACCTGGAGTCCTTGGACAGCGGCAAGCAGTTCTTCACCAAGGAGGACGTGGATCGCTTCGCGCCGTTGGCGGCTCGGACCGGTGACGCCATCCGTTCCGGCGAGCTGGATCCGGCCTACCAGGTGTTCGCGGTGTACCGCCAGCGGGTGGGCGAGCGCGTGGCCTATGCCCGTCGCCTGCTGCGGCAGGAGCCTGATTTCACTGTTGAAGAGCGCTTCAACTACGACCGCAAGGACGTGCCGTGGGCAACCAACGCCGAGTTGGACGAGCTGTGGCGCAAGTCGGTCAAGAACGACTGGCTGCGGCTGAAGCTGGCCGGCAAGCCGGCCGCTGACATCCGCAAGACCCTGGACAAGCGTTACGACACCCTGCTCAAGACCATCAATGAGCTCAAGGGCGATGACGTGTTCTCGTTCTACATGAACGCCTACACCAGCGCCGTCGACCCGCACACCGACTATTTCACCCCGCGCACGGCCGAGAACTTCAACCAGGCCATGTCGCTGTCGCTGGAGGGCATTGGTGCCCAGCTGCAGCGCCAGGACGACATGGTGGTGATCCGTGAGGTGGTGCCGGGTGGTCCGGTGGCGATGGACGGCACGCTCAAGGCCGGTGACCGCATCGTCGGTGTCGGCCAGGGCCGTTCCGGCCCGATCGAAGACGTGATCGGCTGGCGCATTGACGATGTGGTCGGCAAGATCCGCGGTGCCAAGGATACCCAGGTGCGCCTGGAATACATCCCGGCCGCCGAGGGTGTGGACGGCAAGCACCGCATGCTGACCCTGACCCGGCAGAAGATCCGTCTGTCCGAGCAGGCCGCCAAGGGCGAGACCATGACCATCCCGGGCACTGCCGGCCAGCAGGAGCGCCGCATCGGTGTGGTCAAGCTGCCGACCTTCTACCAGGACTTCGAAGGCCGTCGCCGCAATGCCGCCGACTATGCCTCCGCTACCCGCGATGTCGCCAAGCTGCTGGCCGGTTTCAAGGCCGACAAGCTGGACGGCGTGGTGCTGGACCTGCGCAACAACGGCGGTGGTTCGCTGGACGAAGCCATCGAGTTGACCGGTCTGTTCATCGAGCAGGGTCCGGTGGTGCAGGTGCGTGAATCCGGCGGCCGCGTCACCGTCAACAACGACCGCAACCCGGCCGTGGCCTGGGACGGCCCGCTGGCGGTGCTGATCAACCGTGGCTCGGCCTCGGCCTCGGAGATTTTTGCCGGTGCCATCCAGGACTACGGTCGTGGACTGGTGATCGGTGAAACCACCTTCGGCAAGGGCACCGTGCAGAACGTGGTGCCGCTGGACCGTTGGCCGGCCAGCGAGAAGGAACGCTTTGGCCAGGTCAAGCTGACCATCGCCCAGTTCTTCCGCGTCAGCGGCTCCAGCACCCAGCACAAGGGCGTGGTGCCGGACCTGGCCTTCCCGGCCAGCGTCGATGCCAGCGAGTTTGGTGAAAGCACCTACGACAACGCGCTGCCGTGGACCCGCATCGCTGCCGTGCCGCATACCCAGTACGGTAACTTCGCTCCGATCGTGCCGCGCCTGGAAACCCAGCACGACACCCGCATCCGCGCCGACCGCGAGTTCCAGTGGTGGGAAGAGGACGTGCAGCAGTTCCGCACCGAGGCCGCCAAGAAGTACGTCTCCCTCAACGAGGCCGAACGCCGCGCCGAACGTGACAAGCAGGAAGCGCAGCGCAAGCAGCGCCAGCAGATCCGCAAGGACCTTGGCCTGCCGCTGGATCCGTTGGCCGAGGACAGCAATGACGACGGCTTGACCGGCAACGAGCGTGACATCGTCAAGGATGCGGCGCGTGAGAAGGCCGCCGAAAAGCGCCCTGATCCGCTGTTGAAGGAGTCGGCCTCGATCCTGGCCGATGCCGTGAACCTGCTGGAGAAGGACCGCCCGCTGTCGGCGCAGGTGCTGCCGCAGTCCACCGGCCCGGGCCGCTGGGCCGACTGAACGCCGCAAAACGCTGCGCACAGCCTGGCTGAGCGCAGCGACAATGGTTTCCGCACGCATTCAACGCCGTCAACGTAGCGCTACGTTGGCGGCGTTATGCTGTGGATCTACGCTGACTGTGGAGGTGCCCATGCGCCGACATCTGCTGCATGCGCTGGCCGCTGTGAGCGTGCTGCTCACCGCCTGCGGAAGCAAAGCCGTCAACAGCACCTTGCTGCGCGAATCCTTCGATTCGGGCGATACCTATACACGCAGCGTCGATGCGGCACCGGCGCAGGCCTGCGAGGCCGCGCGACGCGCGCTGCTCGGCCAGGGCTTTGCGATCACCCGTGCCGACGCGAGCAATGTGGAAGGCAACAAGAACTTCCAGCCCAAGGACGAGGTGCATGAGCAACTGGTGCTGCGGGTGTCCTGCGCGGCGCAGGGCGTGGACAAGGCACAGGTGTTCGTCAGCGCGGTGCAGGACCGGTACGCGTTGAAGAAATCGCCGACTTCGGCCAGCGTCGGCGTCGGCGCGTTGGGCTCGGTGTCGCTGCCGTTCGGCAGCAACGACGACTCGCTGGTGCGGGTTGCCAGCAGCACCGTGCAGGACGCGCAGTTCTACCGCAATTTCTTCGGTCGCCTGCAGTACTACGTGGAGCAGGCGGCACAGCCGGTTCCGACGGAACCGGCACGATGAGGTTCGGCTGGCGCGCGAAGCAGCGGGCTGGCCGATGGACCTTGTTGCTGTGCGCGCTGGCGATGCCGTTGCTGGCTGAGGCGGGCTGCCATATGGCCTTGCTGGAGCAGCTGGGCTGGCAACTTGGGGCGAGCGGGAAGCCCACGCCGCAGATCACCGGCGGTGATCCATGCCGGCGCGCTTCGCTGGCCGACGCACAGGCGCAGGGTGATCTGCGCTTGCAGGTGCCGAGCGGCTACAGCGCCGCACAACGTGAACAGCTGGCCGAGCAGGTATTGCAGCAGCAGGCGAGCATCTGCGCCTACGCCTTCCAGCTGGGGGATGCGGCGCGTACCGCCAGTTCGCGCTTGCAGGACAACCCGGGTTATCGCTTCACGGCGCTGCAACTGGGCTGGATCGGGTTTGGCGTACGCGGTGCCCGTGCACAGGGTTGGCAACGCTTTCGCAGTTTTGGTCGTGGCTATGCGCCGCAGGCACGCAATTCCGTGGCGCTGGAGGCATTCTATTCCGGCCGGGTACGTTCCGAGTGCGGGGTGGGGCGGCAGGTGGCGCAGCTGGCGACGTTCCGTGAGTTGTTCGGTGATGCCGCCTTCGATACTGCGTTCAGTTCCGGCGAACTGTCGATCGGCACCTTTCTGAGCCTGCATGACACCCAGAGCATCCTGCTGGGCAGCAGCGCAGGTGAATTGTTCGGTGACGGCAAGGCGGTGCGCACCTCCGCGTTGGGCCGGCAGGCGTTCATGGGCGCGCCGGGCTATATCGTGCATGCTTTCGATGCCACCTATCTGGATGACATCAACAACCAGGCCGAGAATTTCGTCATCACCGATGTCAGTGCCGCGGCCGCCGGGGCCTTGGCGCGGCATGGCGGCTTTGTCCATTACGATGCACTCAACAAATGGTTGTGGGAGCTGGCCCAGCAGTTGCCAGGCAGCGGCTGGCGGCGCTTCGAGCGGCTGCTGTACGAGCGCGACGGCGCCTTGCGCGCGGCGCTGCCGGAGGCACAGCGGGATGTGCTGGCACAGATGGATGCCGTACTGGCCGACCCGGTGTACCGCGAGCTGATGCTGTACGTGCACCGTCAGGGCGTGCGCCCACTTGGATATCACGTGGCGCGCCTGCTGGACCGCAATCCGCGTACGCCGTTTGTCATCGAACTGGTGCTGCACAATCTGCACACCACCATCTACCAACGCTGGCTGCAGGCCCGTCTGCGGGCCTGCGCAGCAGGATATCCACTACCGTCGGAGGAGCTTCAGCATGGAATTGGGAATGATCGGCCTGGGTCGCATGGGCGCCAACATGGCACAGCGTCTGCAGCGTGCGGGGATTGCGGTTACCGGCTTTGATCCCGGTGAGCAGGCGCGTGCGCAGGTGGCCGGGCACGGTATCGCTACCGTGGATGGCCTGCAGGCGTTGGTGCAGGCGCTGCCAGCGCCACGTGTCTTGTGGTTGATGGTGCCGTCCATGGTGGTGGATGCCACGCTCGACGCGTTGTTGCCGCTGTTGTCGGCCGGCGACGTGGTGATCGACGGCGGCAACTCCTGGTACAAGGCGTCCCTGCAACGTGCCGCCCGCAGCGCCGAGGCCGGGGTCGCGTTCGTGGATTGCGGCACCAGCGGCGGTGTGTGGGGGCTGCAGGAGGGTTACTGCCTGATGATCGGCGGTGAGGCCGAGGCGGTGGCGCGCCTGTCGCCCGTGTTCAAGGCGCTGGCGCCTGCCGCAGACCGCGGCTGGGCCCATGTGGGGCCGGTCGGCGCCGGACACTTCAGCAAGATGGTCCACAACGGCATCGAGTACGGAATGATGCAGGCCTACGCCGAAGGCTTCGCGTTGATGGAGAAGAAGGCCGAGTTCGGGCTGGACCTGGCCCAGTTGGCCGAAGTCTGGCGACATGGCAGCGTGGTGCGTTCCTGGCTGCTGGACCTCAGTGCCAACGCGTTGCAGGCCAATCCGGCATTGGACGGGATCGCGCCGTATGTTGAGGACTCCGGCGAAGGCCGCTGGACCGTGGCCGAGGCCATCGATCTGGATGTGCCTGCGCCGGTGATCACCTTGTCGCTGCTGGAACGGCTGCGCTCGCGCCAGGAAAATTCGTTCAGCGACCGCATGCTGGCAGCGATGCGCAATGAGTTTGGTGGGCACGCGATCAAGCCAGCGGGCGAGGCCGGCTGAGGCTTTTCCACTCGCGTGCCTGGCGATATCTGCAGGTCCGGTTGAGGGGGAGTGCACGGGTACACGTATTCGTGCAATCCTTGGCTGACAGTCAGCGATGCTGTCGTGCTGGTCACGCTGCCATCAACTGATCCCGGATCGACACCGTCGATGAATCCCGGGCCGTCGCGACACGCGCCGGTCCGTCAGCACGCAGGGGAAGGAATGGCGACACGATTGAGCGATGATGGCTGGAGCCGCTGGCGCCTGTTCGGGTTGGGGCTGGCCGCGTTGTTGATCATCGTGGTGCCGGCCTTGACCCTGCAACGGTTGGCGGCCGACAGCGTGAATGCGTCCAACTGGGTCGTGCATACCCAGGCGGTGGGCGCGCGCCTGTACAACCTGCAGGCGGATATCCGTGACGTCGAATCGGCGGCGCTGACCTTGTCCAAGGGCATCGATTCGCCGGCACTGCAGGAGCGCCTGCAGACAGCCGACCGCATCGGCGTCAACCTGACCGAACTGGCGCAACTGGTCAGCGACAGCCCGGAACAGCTGGTGCGCATCGGCAAGATGGACTCGATGCTGGAGCGGCGCATGGCGCTGGCCAGGGAAATCGCCGCCAGCACCGATTCACCCCGACAGCGTGAGCTGATCGAGGAAATGACTTTCCAATACCCGATCCGGCAACTGGTGCAGGAGCTGCAGGATCACGAGGACGCGCTGCTGGTGAAGCGCGCAGCCAAGGCGAGGGACCAGCAACAGCTTGCGTCGATGGTGACCTGGACCGCACTGGCGGTGCAATTGCTGCTGTTGGGGCTGGTGCTGTGGCTGTTGCAGCGGCAGATCGGTGGCCGTGCCGATGTCGAGCTTCGCCTCAGCAAGGCCAGTGCGCGCGCAAGCGCAGTGCTGCAGACCGTGCGTGAACCCATCGTGCTGCTCGACGACAAGCTGCGGGTGGTACTGCACAACACCGCATTCACCGAGCTGTACGGTGTCGACGATGCCGATATCAGCCTGCGCCAGCTGCAGGACATAGGCGAGGGTGCATGGGAAGACCCGCTGGTCCGCCAGCGCCTGGCCGATGTACTGCTGCGTGGGCGCGAGCTGTGGGATTTCGAACACCAGCAACGCAGCGTGGATGGCATGCAACGGACGATGTTGATCAACGCACGGCGCATGGCCTTGCCGGACGCTGAAGATGACGTGGTGTTGATGACGATCAGTGATGTCACCGTGCAGCGTGCGGTGCAGCAGCACGTGGAGGAGCTGAACCGCCAGCTCGAAGGCAAAGTAGAGCAGATGGCCGACGTCAACCGTGAGCTGGAAGCGTTCAGTTACTCCGTGTCGCATGACCTGCGTGCGCCGCTGCGGCATGTAGCCGGCTTCTCCGACAAGCTGGCACGTCATCTGGGCGAGACGATAGACAGCAAGACCCAGCACTACCTCGAGGTGATCAGCAGTTCGGCGCAGCTGATGGCGGCCTTGATCGATGATCTGCTGGTCTATTCGCGGTTGGGCCGCGGGGCAATGCGCCTGCAGCGCGTGGACATGCAGTCGTTGGTGGCCGATACCCGCGCGCTGCTCGATTCCAACCTGAAGAACGAAGCCGGGGCGGACGGCAAGCTACGCGAGGTGGAGTGGCAGATCGGCAGGCTGCCGGTGTTGGTCGGCGATGAGAACATGCTGCGTCAGGTCTGGTTGAACCTGCTCGGCAACGCCGTCAAGTACACCGCCGGTCGCGACAAGGCGGTGATCGAAGTCAGCGCCAGGCAGCTGCCGGATGGCAGCCACCAGTTCAGCATCACCGACAATGGCGCCGGTTTTGACATGCAATACGCTTCCAAGTTGTTCGGTGTGTTCCAGCGCCTGCACAAGGCCTCGGAGTACCCCGGCACCGGCATTGGCCTGGCCAGCGTACGCCGGGTATTGACCCGTCACGGCGGCCGCATCTGGGCCGACGCACAGGTCGATAAAGGCGCCACCTTCACCTTCGTTCTTCCCCAGGCAACCGAAACATCCAACAAGGACACCGTGGAATGAGTCCCCTGCGTACCATCCTGATTGCCGAAGACAGCCAAGCCGACGCCGAAATGGCGATCGACGCGCTGCGCGATGCCTCCCTGGCCAACCCCATCGTGCATGTCGAGGACGGGGTCGAGGCCATGGACTTCCTGCTCCGGCGCGGCGCCTTCGCCCAGCGCGAGGAGGGCTTGCCGGCCGTGTTGCTGCTGGATATCAAGATGCCGCGCATGGATGGACTTGAGGTGCTGCGGCTGATCCGCGCAGACGAGGAACTCAAGCGCCTGCCGGTGGTGATCCTGTCTTCTTCGCGCGAAGAAAGCGACCTGGCCCGCAGCTGGGATATGGGGGTCAACGCCTACGTGGTGAAGCCGGTGGATGTCGACCAGTTCTTCCAGGCGGTGCGTACCATCGGCACCTTCTGGGCGGTGATCAACCAGGCACCGGAGCACGAGTAAACACAGATGCCGAACAAGGGAGCGCCATTGGGGCTGCTGCGGATCCTGCTGGTGGAGGATTCGCCGGAGGATGCCGAACTGGTCATCGACCAGTTGCTCGAGGCTGGCCTGGAGCTGGAGTTCGAGCGTGTCGACAACGAGCCGGCAATGCGCGCTGCCTTGGCGCAAGGCGTACCGGATGTCGTGCTGTCCGACCTGAGCATGCCGGGCTTCTCCGGCTACCAGGCATTGCAGATCCTGCGTGAGTTGCACCCCCGGGCACCTTTCATCTTCGTCTCCGGCACGATGGGTGAGGAAACTGCGGTGGAGGCGCTGCAGCACGGCGCCAATGACTACATCATCAAGCACCAGCCGGCGCGGCTGCCCTCGGCGGTGGCACGTCTGGTGCGCGAGACCCGCAGTGAGCTGGAACGGCTGCGGGTGGAAGATGAGTTGATGCGTGCACAACGGCTGGAGAGCCTGGCCCTGCTCGCCGCAGGACTCAGCCATGACCTGCGCAACATCCTGCAACCGCTGCTGATCATCCCCGACCTGATCCGCGACCGCAGCGATGATCCCAAGGTCATCCGCCTGGCCGATGTCATTGCCGAATGCGGGCGCCGTGGCCACGAGATGGTCGAGTCGATGCTGTCCTTCGTGCGCGGCTCACGCCAGCCCAGCGAACGGATCGTACTGCAGCGCCTGTTCCAGGCGGTGGGCATGCTGCTGAAGAGCAGCCTCCCGCGCAATGCCGAGCTGCACCTTGAAGTCTCCGACGACCGCATGGCGGTTGAAGCCAATTACACCGAGCTGCAGCAGGTGTTGCTGAATCTCGCGCTCAACGCCATCCAGGCGATGCCTGACGGTGGACGCCTGAGGCTGGTCGCCGAGCGCGTTGTCGGCGAAACCGACAAGGTGCGCATCCGTGTCAGTGATGATGGCATCGGCATGGATGCAGCGACGGTACAACGCCTGTTCACGCCCTTCTTCACCACCAAGGCAGATGGCACCGGCTTGGGGCTGGTGTCCTGCCATCGCATCGTCGAGAGCATAGGCGGGCAGATCCAGGTGCAGAGTCAGCTTGGCGAAGGCACGACCTTCGAACTGCTGTTGCCGATGTGCGAAAGCACCGCCAGCGAAGATGCCGAACCACTGGAACGAACCCGGGTCGGCCATGGTGAGCGCCTGCTGGTGGTGGATGACGAGGCCACACGTCTGTCGCTGCTGGGCAATGCGCTGTCCAGCCAGGGTTATCGCATGCGTCTGGCCAGCGATGGCGCGGTGGCGATGCGGCATCTTCAGGAGGCTGGCCTGCCGGACGTGGTGCTGGTGGACAGCGGGATTCCGCTGCTTTCGGCGGGTCAGTTGCTGGCGGAGATGCAGGCGATGGGGTATCGCGGCCCGGCGATCGTGCTGGAGGATGCCAACGCGCCGGCGTTCGCCGATGGCCAGGCGCCTTCGGGTATCAGCGTGCATGTGCTGCCCAAGCCCTTGGAGATGCAGCGGGTATTCCGTGCGGTAGCAGACGCATTGGGCGTGGGCTGAAGCATATGCGGGCTGGCGATGGCTGGCCTATCATGTGCGCCCCCTCCCTACGATGCGGTGCTCAAGCTCGTCCATCGTGGCGCGTGCGGGCCTGCAGGCAAACCAACTCATGACCACCGTGCTCCTCAGCCTGGGCAGCAACCTGCAACCGCAGCACTACCTGCAAGCGGCTGTTGCCGTATTGCGCGAACGTTTTGGCGCGATCAGCGTCTCCCCGGCCTACCGCACCCCGGCCGTGGGATTCGACGGACCCGACTTCCTCAACAACGCAGTGATGCTGGACACCGACCTGCCGCTGGGCGAGTTGGATGATTGGTTGCACGCGGTGGAGGACGCGCACGGCCGCGATCGTTCCGGACCGCGTTTCAGTGACCGGACCCTGGATATCGATGTGGTCTATTACGGCGACCTGGTGGTGGAAGGCCCGGGGCATCTGCGCATCCCGCGCCCGGAGTTGAAGCATGCCTTCGTACTCAAGCCGCTGGCCGACATCGCCCCGGATTTCATCGACCCGGTGCGCGGGCTGAGCCTGCAGCAGATGTGGCAGCAGCACCCGCAGCATGGGCAGGCGTTCGATACGGTGGAGCTATAACGCTGTACCTGTAGTGCCGAGCCATGCTCGGCATTGGTTTTGGCGGTAATGCCCCTGCCGAGCATGGCTCGGCACTACGCTTGTCTCCCTCCCTTTGCCGCAGGCAAGGGGAGGGCTGGGGAGGGGTGGCCTTTCGCTGGTAAAGCCCCCTGCCGAGCATGGCTCGGCACTACGGGAGTCTTGGGCGGCCAAGGGCTCTTGAGCCCCTCTCCCGCTTGCGGGAGAGGGGTTGGGGTGAGGGCAGCCTTTCGCTGGTAAAGCCCCTTGCCGAGCATGGCTCGGCACTACAGGTGCGGGGCACTAGGTCAGCAGGCGGCCGCCGTCCAAGCGCAGGGTCTGGCCGGTGATGTAGCCGGCATCGTCCAGCAGCCAGCGTACCGCCGAGGCGATCTCGTGCGGGGTGCCGAGGCGGTCCAGGGGAGTGCGCTCCATCAGCTTCTGCTTGGCCGCCTCGCTCTTGCCCTGTTCGGGCCAGAGGATGGCGCCGGGGGCAATCGCGTTGACCCGTACATGTGGCGCCAGCTCCAGCGCCAGCGAGCGGGTCACCATCTCCAGCGCGGCCTTGGCCGAGCTGTAAGCCGGGTGCTCGCGCAGCGGCTGGGTGGCGTGCAGGTCGGTCAGGTTGACGATGGCGCCGCGCTGCTTGATCAGGTGCGGGGCGGCGGCCTGCGCCAGGAAGAACGGTGCGCGCGTATTCACCGCGAACAGTTCATCCCATTGCTCCGGCTGGACCTGCCCGAACGGGGTAGGGAAGAAGTTGGAGGCATTGTTGACCAGCGCATCCAGCCGGCCGAAGTGGCTGACCGCCTGTTCCACCAGGTCGGGCAGGGCGGCCACGTCGCGCAGGTCGGCCCCCAGCGCCAATACGCTGCCCGCGCGCTCGCTTTCCAGGTCGAAGGCCAGTGACTGCAGCTCCTCGCTGGATTGGTGCGCGTGCAGGGCGATGCGGTAGCCATGGGCATGCAGGTGACGGGCAATGCCGGCGCCGATGCGGCGCGCGCTGCCGGTGACCAGGGCCACCCGTTGGGATTCTGTCATCTGGGATTTCCTTACTCAGCTATCCTGTGCATTGTCCTCGCAAACCGCCGCATCATGCATTCCGACCTGCCAACCCCCGATTCAGACGCGCTTGCCCACAGCGAGCAGCTGGCCGCGCACCTGCGTGCGGACATTCTTGCCCAAGGCGGTGCGGTGCCGTTTTCACGCTTCATGGAGTTGGCACTGTATGCGCCGGGTTGGGGTTATTACAGCGCCGGTGCCAGCAAGTTTGGTGCCGCCGGTGACTTCGTCACCTCGCCGGAGATCGGCGCGCTGTTTGCCGCCACCACCGCCAACGCGGTGGCGCCGGTGCTGAAGCAGCTCGGCCCGCAGGCACGCATGCTGGAACTGGGCGGCGGCAGTGGCGCGTTTGCCGAAGTCATGCTCAAGCGCCTGCTGGAACTGGATGCGCTACCCGAGCGCTACGCCATCCTCGAACCCAGCGCCGACCTGCGCGAGCGCCAGCGCGAACGCCTTGAGCGCGCACTGATTCCGCCGGTGTTCGCACTGGTGGAGTGGGTGGACCGACCGTTCGACGACGATTGGGACGGCGTGCTGTTCGCCAACGAGGTGATCGATGCGTTGCCGACGCCGCGCTTCCTCGCTGACGAAGGCGAGATCTATGAAGAGACCGTGGAGCTCGACGGCGAAGGCCGCTTCGTGCGCGGTGCGCAGCCGGCGGACCCGCTGCTGCTGGGCGCAGTGCGGCACGTGGAACGCTATCTGGAGCGCCCGTTCGCGCACGGTTACCGCTCCGAGGTGCTGCCGCAGCTGCCGTACTGGATCCAGGCGGTGGCCGGCGGCATGCAGCGTGGTGCGATGCTGTTCGTCGATTACGGTTATTCGCGCAGCGAGTTCTACCAGCACGACCGCACGGACGGCACGATGCGCGCGTTCTACCGTCACCGCGTGCACAACGACGTGTTCCTGTGGCCGGGCCTGCAGGACATCACCGCCTCGGTGGACTTCACCGCACTGGCGGAAGCCGGTACCAACGCGGGTTTCGAACTGGCCGGATACAGCAACCAGGCCAACTTCCTGCTCGGCAATGGCATCACCGATCTGCTGCTGCAGGCTGAAGCGCGCACCGATGAAGTCGGTCAACTGCGCCTGCGCGATCAGCTCAAGCGGCTGACCTTGCCGACCGAGATGGGCGAGCGTTTCCAGGTGATGGGCTTCAGCCGTGACGTCGACATGTCGGCGGCCTTCCTGCTCGGTGACCTGACGTGGCGGCTGTAAGCACCACGCTGAAGCCACTGCGGCGGCAGGGGTTCTGGTTGGGCCTGTGGTGTGCGGCGGTACTGGCGGTGATCGTGGTGTGCCTGATCCCGCCGCCCGAACTGAACCTGCCGCAGAACAGCGACAAGGTCGAGCACCTGCTGGCCTACTTCATCCTGTCCGCCAGTGCGGTGCAGCTGTTCGGCAGCCGCCGCGCGCTGTGCTGGGTGGCCGCAGGATTGGTGGCGATGGGCGTTGGCATTGAGTGGGCGCAGGGCGCGCTGACCGCCACGCGCATGGCCGATCCGATGGATGCCCTAGCCAACACCAGTGGTGTACTGATCGGCATGCTGACTGTGCTGACGCCGCTGCGGGATTTACTGCTGCGGCTGCAGGGGCGTTGAGCCGATAGCGTCCCGCCTGCGCGGTGTCAGAACCGGGCCTGGTTGCGGCTGCAACTTAATTCTTTAGATAAATCAGCCATTTCCGCTGTCATGGCACTTACGCAGGCGGCCCTTGGGCTGCTACGTTGGCGCCATCACAGGCACCGCCATGGTGCCGGTGATTTTGCAAAGTCGGTGCGGTGCGGGACGTGGGTGGAGAGGACTCACGTACCGCACCGCGCCTTCCCGGCGATTTCTCCCCGGGCCTTACTTCTTCGGCTGCAGATGCACCTGGTCCAGCACCCACATCTGCGGACGGGTATCGCCGCTGAAGGTCATGCACAGGTCGGTGATCTGCCCGGCACCGGCTTGCAGCGGTGCTTCCAGTTCAATGAAGCCATCCTTGCCCGGCTGCTGCGGCAGCGGCACGGTCGCCAGCACGCGGCCCTCGCAGCCGGCACGCACTTCAAATTCGCCGTACTGGCTCACCGGCTTGCGGAAGCCGCGTTTGGCTTCCTCCGGACGCAGCAGGCCGAAGTTGTAGGGAATGCGGCCGGCGCGGACCTTGACCGAGGCGATGTCCTGCAACTGCGCGTCTTCCCACAGCCAGCACGGGTTGAAGATGGTGACGTCGAAGTTGTCGCGCTCACCGTGCAGCGGGTTGTCGTCGACCAGACGCAGCAGCAGACGGCCGCCCTGCGGGCATTGCGCCAGGGTCTTGTCGGTGCGGGTCAGCAGTGACTGCGCATCGAAGTTCCATTGGCTGGGCTTGTCGGCCACCGGCTTGCCGTTGAAGAAGGTCAACGCGGTCAGCACGGTCGGCACCGGCAAGGTCAGCGCGCCGGGATAGGCCGGTGATTGCGCGGTCGGCGTGCTGCCGTCGGTGGTGTAACGGATGTCGCGGTAGCTGAGCGGGTTGGAAAGCTCGACCGTCACCTTCTCAGCTGCACGATCATCCTGACGCTTCATCGCCACCGACAACGCGGTCTGGCCGTAATCAATGCCCAATCCCTTGTAGCGCTGCAGCTGCGCCGGCAGGCGTGCGAGGAAGTCGTCGTAGCTCTTGTTCTGCAGCGGCGTCCAGGCGATCTCGGACAGCGCCGCCAGGCGTGGGAACACGTTGTGCTTGAGGTCCTTGCCGTTGCGGGTGTGCTCGGTCCACATGTTGGCCTGCACACCGATCACGTGCTTGCGCTGCGCCGGGGTCAGCTCGGCCGGCACCGGGTCGAACGCATAGACGCGCTGCATCGAGGTGAACTTCGGACGGCCGGTGGGTTCTTCCGGCAGATTGGTCTGCAGGAAATCCAGGTACAAGGTGTTGCCCGGGGTCATCACCACGTCGTGGCCATGGGTGGCCGCTTCGATGCCGCCTTCGATGCCGCGCCAGGACATCACCGTGGCCTGCGGCGGCAGGCCGCCTTCGATGATCTCGTCCCAGCCGATCAGCTTGCGGTCGCGGTCTTCCAGGTACTTTTCCAGCCGCTTGAGCATATGCGACTGCAATGCTTCCTCGTCCTTCAGACCAAGCTCGCGGATATAGGCCTGCACCTGCGGCGAATCCTGCCACTGGTACTTCACCGCCTCGTCGCCGCCGATATGGATGTACTGGCCGGGGAACATCTCCAGCACTTCGGCCAGGATGTTCTCCAGGAACTGCAGCGTCTCCTCGCGCGGGTTGAACAGATAGGGGTTAACGCCCCAATTGGCGGATGGTTGGGTCGGGCCGTCGACCACGCCGTGCTCCGGATAGGCCGCCACGGCCGCCTGTGCATGGCCCGGCACGTCGATTTCGGGAACGACGGTGATATGACGTGCAGCGGCATAGGCGACCACATCACGGATCTGTTCCTGGGTGTAGTAACCGCAATACAGGTGCGGCTTGCCGTCAGGACCAACGCCCGCTTCCCCCGCGGCAGCACGGCAGCTGCCCACTTCGGTCAGCTTCGGGTAGCGCTTGATTTCCATCCGCCAGCCCTGGTCATCGGTCAGATGCCAGTGGAAGGTGTTGAGCTTGTGCGTGGCCATGGCATCAAGGATCAGCTTGATGTCGTCGATGCTCTGGAAGTGCCGCGCCGAGTCGAGCATGAAGCCGCGCCAGTTGAAACGCGGTGCATCCTCGACCTGCATCGCAGGCAGGGCGATGCTGGCCGAAGGCGCAGCTGCCAGCAGCTGCCACAACGACATCGCGCCATAGAACAGGCCGCGCGCGTCGCCGGCCTCGATCACCACACCGTCGCCATTGATGCTCAGTGCATAGGCCTCCGGCGAGGCCGCAGCCTTGTCCTTGCGGATGCGGAACTGGATGGCGCCCTTTGCCGGGCCACTGCTGTCCGCCTTGAGCTGCAACGGCGTGGTGCGTGCCAGCAGCTGGGTGAACTGGCTGGCGACCTCGCCTGCGCCTTCGGCAGCGATGACGCGGGTGGATGCATCGACGGAGAAGCGGCCGTTGCCCGGCAACACCGATACCGGGCGCGGGATGATGCTGGCGCCGGTCACTTCGGCCGGCAACAGTTGGACGCTTGCACTGTTGGCGGCAGCACCTGCATGGCCACTGGCAGCGCCCAAGGCGAGCAGCAGCGCAGCGTGCAGGGCATGGGTGGAAAGTCGGTGTCGGTGCATCATGGTTCCTCGTTGTTGACGGCTGGCGCGTTGACAGCCGCTGTTGCGTTTACAGTTGATGTTGCGGTTGCTGCGATCCGCTGGGGGAGGAAGGCAAGACGGGCGGCCCGACAGAGGCCTGGGCGGTGGTTGCGGTGCTCGACTGGATCATCGCATCAAGTGCAAAACCCATCAGCACGCCTTCGATATCGGCTGCAACAAGCACATTCGCATGATGGGCCAGGTTGCCGGCGATGCCCCACTGGAAGCCGCGCCCGGAGGGCAGTGCATGGGTGGCGAGCAGGCGTCCATCGCGTCGGTCGAGTACGCCTACGCCAGCGCCGTGCTCAAGGAAATAGGGATGGCCAGCGGCCATGCCGACCAGCAGATGATCGCCCAGCGCCAGTGGTGTGCCCCAGCTCCAGCCACCAACATCGGTGCGCCACAGCACACGCCCACTGACGATATCGATGGCACTCACCTTGCGCAGGTCCGAGGAGCCGATGTACAGCGTGTTGCCGTCGAAGGAAGGCTCGGATTCGATCCACGAGGTCCAGAACTGGGTCAGCCACAGCGGGTTGCCGGTGCTGGCATCGATTGCATGCAGCACGCCGCTGCGGTCGTTGCAGAACACACGGCCGCGATGCACCACCGGTGCTGCGCCCGGGCGTGCGGCCAGGCGGTACTGCCATAGCGGCGTGCCGGTACGTGCATTGAGGGCCTGCACCACGCCGGCCTCGGTGATTGCGAACAGCTGGGTGCCGTCGCTGGCCAGTCCATGCTGGATACGGCCAGCAAGCTGGCGCTTCCAACGGCTGGCGCCGGTGCGCATGTCCAGCGCCTGCACGCTGCCGTCGCTGCCGCCGATATAGATCTGGCCGTTGCCAAGCAGCGGGCGCGGGCCTTGCCATTCCCAGGACGCCGATTGCGGTTGTGGGGGCTCGCGGCTGCTACGCGCGTCCTGGATCGACGAGCGCCACTGCTCGCGGCCGGTCTTGCGGTCAAGCCGATGCAGGTAGCCACCATCGCTGCTGATGAAGACCGCATCGTCGGTGACCTGTGCGCTTGCATAGACCGGGTAGCCCAATGCGCTACCCCAGCGCAGGCTGCCATCGGCAAGGTCGACGGCAAACAGGGTGCCCGCGGTGGTGCCGATATAGGCAATGCCATCGGCGACAACCGGCGAGGCGAAAATCTGGCCACCAAGGTGGACCTTCCAGCGCGGGCCTGGCAGGGCCTGGGGCGCTGTGTTTGCTGTGGATTCGTTGGGAAGCGCGGCGGGCGTGCCACGGCGCAGGCGCAGGCGTTCGCCGCTGCCCAGCAAGGTGCCGGTCAATTCCTTGTCCTGCATCCGCAGCGCCATGTGCAGGGTGCGATGGACCAGGGTGTTGCTGTCGTCGAGATCGGCCTTGCCGTGCAGGGGCAGTGAGCGCAGGTGGGCGATGGGCAGATCAAGTTGCATGTCATAGCGGCCGTTGGCGTCGGCCTGCAGGTTGAGCCCGATGCTGACCTTCTCGCGTGGGCTGCCGATCTCGCCGAGCCAGTAGCCGGAGAGGTCGTCGGCAGCGCTTGCAGCGCGTGCCGGCAGCAACAGCAGGCAAGCCAGGACCGCCAGCAGCGGAAGGTGGCGGTGAAGGGTATTGGCTTTCGGCTGTTCCATGCAGTGATGCCCGGTGCGTGCTGGTTGGCTGGCAGGAACCTGGCGGGAGCACTCGGCTCCCGCCAGGCGGTGTTGCATTACGGCTTAGAAGGCGAAGCGCAGTGAGGCCGAGTAGCGGCGTCCACTGTTGTAGACACCGCGGGTGAGCTGCTTCACGCCGGAGTAGGTGTGGTACTGCTCGTCCAGCAGATTCATGCCCTCCAGGCTCAAGGTCAGGTGGTCATTGACCTTGTAGGCCACCGACGCATCCAGCGATGCGTAATCCATCGTCCACAGCTGGCGCCCACCGCTGACCTGGGTGAAATACTTGTCACGCCAGTTGTAGGTGATGCGGGCATTCCAGTTTTCGTTCTCGAAGAACGGGCTCAGATTGAACTGGCGTACGGAGTTGAACGGCAGCGGACGGCCATCGGTGGCTTCACCCTTGGAGTAGGTGGCGTTGGCGATCATGCCGAAGCCCCAGCCAAAGTTCTGCTGCCACGCCAGTGATGCGCCCTTGATCTTGGCGTCGCCGGCGTTCTGCGGACGGTCCACCAGGAACTGGTCATCGCGGTTCTGGTTCTGGTTGAAGTGGGTTTCCACGCGCGAGGCCATCAGGATGTAGTCGGCTACATCGCGATAGAAGATCGAGCCGGCCAGGATGGCATCCTTGGTGAAATACCACTCCGCCGAAAGGTCCAGATTGGTGGAGCGGTAGGGCTTTAGATCAGGATTGCCGCCACCCCCCTTGAGCGACTGGTCGGCCAGCCACAGGTAGCTGGAAACGTCGGCGTATCCGGGACGGGCCATGGTCTTGGCGATGGAGAAGCGCAGCACCACATCATCAGCGGCATCGTAGACAAGGTTGAGGTTGGGAAGCGTGTTGTTGTACTTGCTCTTCTTCACCCGCCACTCGTACTGCCCGGTCGGGCAGGAAGTGAGATTGACCCGGCAGTTCCAGGCACCGGATCCGACGTCGGTCTGTACGTAACGCACACCGACGTTGCCGCGCAGCCGGTCGAAGCTGAAATCGGCCTGCACGTAGGCGGCCTGGGTGTCTTCTTCAATCGTCCAGGTATTGCGGATGAACTCGGCGGCATTGAACGTGGCCAGCTGAGGCATGGGCGAGCCTGGTGGGAGCCACTCGCCGCCCAGGATGTAGTCCGACAGGGCCCAGCCATCAATGAAGAAACGGTTGCCCAGGTCGCCATAGCCGCTGAATCCGTCCAGATAGTTGCTTGGCATTTTCTGGGGAGAGAACTGGGAGGCGGACGGAGTCGCGCGGGTCAGGCTTACGCCCAGCTGTGTCTGGCCGGTTTCGTGCTGGCGTTGCTTGTAGCCGCCGCGGATCATGTAGACCGGCGAATCGAGCTTGATGCCGAAATCCACTTGGCCATAGGTTTCCTTGTCCAATGTCGGCTTTTCGACCAGGTTGCCGCCCCAGCCCGAATCCAGCTGAAACATGCTGGGGTCGGTGAACGGGTTGGGACCCTGGAAGGTCACGCTGCCCGGCTGGCTGGGGGCGTTCTCGATCGACCAGGTGTAGTCGGTGCGGGCCAGGAAGCTGCCAAAGACCTGCTTGGGGCCGGCCTCGGCCTTGGTGCTGCCGATATGGGTGGACGCGAACCAGCGCTCATCGTTCCAGTCGGCCTTGATGTCGTAGGTTTCCGATTCCACGGCGGCGCGTCGGCTCTGCAGGTCGAAGATGGCAAGGCCATTCTTGTGCGTGCCGCTGGTGATGATGCCGTCCTTGACGGTCAGATCGGTCAGGGTGAACAGGCTGTTGTAGGTGTTGCCTGGATTGACGAACATCGCCTGCACGGTGTGATCGAAATTGGCATCGATCTTCAGCGCGTTCAACTCAATGTTGAGCTGTTCCAGCGGCTTGAACTGCAGCGACGCGGAGAAGGTGTCGCGCTTGCGCTCCTGGTTGAAGAAGTGCGCGCTGATCGAGTTCGGGCCGACTGCATCCAAGTTGTTGCTCAGCGTCTGCTCGCAGCTACCGACGCAGCTCGGGTTGCCGCCCGGGGCGTTCACCACCGAGCCACCGCCACCCAGGCCGGAGTAGTAGTTCTGGCCGACCACGCTGCCGTAGGACTCGATGCCCTGACGGCGGATACTCTCGTTCGAGCGCTGTGCCGAGACGATGACGCCAAAGTTCTCGGACGCGTTCTTCCAGCCGAAAGCGGCTGATGCTTGCGGATCGGTGTTGCTCACCAGCTCATTGCGGGTATAGCTGACGCGACCAGTGAGGCTGAACTGCTCGGGCATGTCCAAAGGCCGGCGCGTGGAGATGTTCACCGTGCCGCCGATGGAGCCTTCTTCCAGGCGCGCTTCCGGCGACTTGAACACTTCCACCTTGCCGACCAGTTCCGGTGCCAGCAGCGAGTAGTTGAAGGTGCGGGTCGGGAAGTCGGACATGTTCCAGTCGCCCGAGGCGATGGACTGGCCGTTGAGCAGGGTGCGGTTCAAGGCCGGGTCAACGCCGAGGATGCTGACACGCTCGCCTTGGCCATAGGCGCGGTCGATGGTCACGCCGGGGATGATGGTCATCGCTTCGGCGACGTTGGTCGCGGGGAACTTGCCTACGTCTTCAGCGGTGATCACGTCGACGATGCTGTCGGCATTGCGCTTGGACTCAAGCGACTGCTGCAGGCTGGCGCGGATGCCGGTGACGACGACGCGGTCCAGTTCGGTTGCCGCCTCCGGCTGCGCTTCCTGTGCGCTGGCCGCAAAACTGATCGCCAGACAGCTGACGATGGCGGCGGTTAACGGTGACTTGCGGTGTTTCAAAGGTCTCTCTCCCTTTGCTGATGGATGGCCGGCAAGTGCTGCTGGCCAGTGATTCCCGCATCCCTTCGGGTGTGCGGAGAAACAGCGCGGCTGCCGTGATGGCCGGCCACGTCGAACGCGGTGTCAGTTCAGAAACAGGCCGGTTGCAGCAAACGTAGAGAGCGCTCGAAAACGCGCGCTGTTGGAAGTGGATCGGATGTACTGCCGGCCTTGCTTGTCCACGTCATACCTCGATGGGTGGGTGGGGCGGGTGACTACCGTCGTTCAGCTCGGGGTGGAGTTTGCGTGTATTTGTTTTCAATTTGCAAAAATAATTTTCACGAAAAACTGGTGCGTTGGAATCTCTATTTCATACTGTAGCTGCTGTTTTTTAAGGATAAATTGAATGAAAAGGAATATCCATTCATTCCTCCTGAAACTTATTGGAGTGAATTTAAGGCGTTTTTGAAAATTATGTTTATCTTCAATTCATTGATAATCCAGATTCCGCTTGCGGGCTTTTCGGGGCGTTGCGGCTGCGATTGCAGTTGCTCCAGTTGGTGCAGGCTGCGCGCGTTGCGCCGTCGCCCGCGGCGGGTAGTTGGAGGCGCGCCAACGACGCATCGCGGGTAAAAAAAAGCGGGCCTGGAAATCCCAAGCCCGCTGGAGAAAAGACAACAGAACCAGTGAAACGGGTAGCTACGCCTTAGAAGGCAAAGCGCAGCGTGGCCATGTAGCGGCGGCCGGTGCGGTACAGGCCGCGGATGACCTTCTCGGTGTTGGCGACGCCCGGAACCTCGGCGTAGGAGCGGTATTCGCTGTCGAGCAGGTTCATGCCATCCAGACCCAGGGTCAGGTTGTCGGTCAGCTTGACGTTGATGTTGGCATCCAGCGAGTCGTAGTCATCGGTGACCAGGAAGTTGCCGCGGTCAGCCTGCGTGTAGTACTTCGAACGCCACGAGTAGGTGACGCGCGCGCTCCAGCGCTCGCTCTCGTAGAACGGGCTGAAGTTGACCTGGTTCTTGGAGTTGAACGGCAGGCGGTTGCCGGCATCAGCCTTGGCGTCAGCGTAGGTGTAGTTGGCGAGCAGGCCCAGGCCGTTGTCCAGGCTGGTCTGGAACGCGGCCGAGAAGCCCTGGATCTTGGCGCCACCGGCGTTGTTCGGACGCGAGATGTCGTACTCGGTATCCGTCTGCTGCGACTGGTTGTAATGGGTTTCCTTCTGCGTGGTCACCAGGATGTAGTTGTCGACCTTCTTGTAGAAGGCGGTACCGGCCAGGATGGCGTTCTCGGCGAAGTACCACTCGGCCGACAGGTCGAGGTTGGTGGACTCGTACGGATCCAGGTTCGGGTTGCCACCGCCACCGGTCAGGGTCTGGTCGCCAATCCACAGGTAGCTGGACATGTCGCCGTAGTTCGGACGCGAGATCACCTTTGCCGCCGAGCCACGCAGGACCACGCTGTCATTCAGGTCGTAGGCGACGTTGAGGTTGGGCAGGACGTTGTTGTACTTCTTCTTGACCGTGCTCAACACATAACCGTCTGCCGGGCAGGGGCTCTTCAGCGAAGAGCAGGTGTAGCCGGTGCTTTCCGATTCGGTCTGCACCAGGCGCACGCCGAAGTTGCCGCGCAGGCGGTCATGGCTGAAATCAGCCTGGATGTAGGCGGCGTTGATGTCTTCCTTCACCGTCCAGGTGTTGGCGGCGTAGGACGGATCGCTGAAGGTGCTCGGCGTCGGCATGGTCTGCCACGGGGCCAGCCACTTGCCGCTGTTGATGTAGTCGGCCAGTGCCCAGCCGTCGATCATGAAGCGGTTGCTCAGGTCACCCACGTTGCCGAAGCCGCTGAGGTAGCTGTTCGGCACATCCTTGGGGCTGAACTGGTCGGCGGTCAGGTCGCCATAACCCTTGATCGATGCCAGCGATACACCCGCCATCGACTGCGAGGTCTCGTGCTCACGACGCTTCAGGCCGAAGCGGACCTGGTAGATCGGCGAGTCCAGGGTGACGCCGCCGTCGACCTGGAAGTAGCGCTCTTCGTCCTTGGTCGGCTTGGTCACGATGTTGCCGCCCCAGCCTGCGCCCCAGTTGGTGGCGCTGGGCGGATTGGTGTGCCAGCCACCGGCCGGGCCACCGCCGTCAAAACGGTAGGCGGACGGGTCGGTGAACGGGCTGCCGGCATGGCCGGGCTTCATGTGCGTGGTAACGTCGGTGACCGGGTCGGTCTGGTAGCCGTGGAAGTTCAGGCTCGGGGTCTTGCCGCTGATGTCGTAGCTGTAGTCGGCCTTGTTGAGGAACTCGCCGAACACCTGCTTGCCGGTGCCGCCGCTTGCCTCCGAAATGCCGGCGTGGGCCGAGGCGAACCAGCGCTCGTCCTTCCAGGTGAACTTCAGGTCGTAGGAATCGGTGTCCACCGTGGCCTGGCGGTTGAGCAGGTCATACACGGTCAAGGCGTTGCGGAACGAGGCCTTGGTCATCACGCCGCCATCGACGGTGACGTCGGTCAGGCCGCCCAGCGAGTTCCATGGATTGCCGTTGAAGGCAAACATGGAGTGGGTCATGTTGTCGTACTTGGCCTTGACGTTGAGTGCGTTGAACTCGATGTCCAGCTTTTCGGTCGGCTTGAACTGCAGGGCAACGGACAGGGTGTCGCGCTTGCGCTCCTGTTCGAAGTAGTGCGCGCTGATTGCGTTCGGCGCGACCGCATTCGGGTTGGCCAGCAGGGTGGTGGCGCAGGTGCCCACGCAGCTCGGCGGCATGGTGGTGGCCGGGTCGGTCGACCAGTCGGTGGTGGTGGTGGTGATCGAGTTCGGCGAGCCACCCTTGCCGTTGATGTAATCCTTGCCGCTGACCGTGCCGTAGGACTCGATGCCGTCACGACGGATGTTTTCGATCGAGCGCTGGGCGGACACGATCACGCCGAAATTGTCGGCGTCGTTCTTCCAGCCGAACATTGCCGACACCGACGGATCGCCGGCTTCGACGCGGTCGTTGTACAGGTAGCCGACGGCGCCGGAAATGGTGGTGCCGCCCAGGTCCAGCGGCTTGCGCGTGGAGACGTTGACGGTACCGCCAATGGAGCCTTCCTCAAGCCACGCTTCCGGTGACTTGTAGACTTCGACCTTGCTGACCAGCTGCGGCGCCAGCAACGAATAGTTGAAGGTGCGGCCCGGCTGGTCCGAGATGAACCAGTCGGCCGAGGCAATGGTCTGGCCATTGAGCAGGGTGCGGTTCAAGGCCGGGTCGGTGCCCAGGATCGAGACCTTTTCGCCCTGGCCGAAGGCCTTGTCGATGGTCACGCCGGGAATGATGGTGATGGCTTCGGCGACGTTGGTGGCCGGGAACTTGCCCACGTCTTCGGCGGTGACCACGTCGACGATGGCGTCGGAGTCACGCTTGGAGTCCAGCGCCTGCTTCAGGCTGGCGCGGATGCCGGTGACAACCACGGTATCCAGCTCGGTGGCCTGCTGGCCGGCGTCCTGCGCGTGCGCGGAAAAGCTCAGGCAGGTGACGATGGCGGCGGATAGTACGGACTTGCGGTACCTCATGATGTCTCTCCTCATCATTGATGGATGCCGGCGAACTGGCCGGAACTTGTGTCACGGGAAGCTGGGCATGAGCGGGTTGCTGCATGCGCCGGGTCTACTGCGGAGTGCGGTGCGCTGGGATCGATTTCCCTGCGTCCCAGATACCAACTGGCGGCGCCGATGACGCCCAGTTGCCCGTGCTCTACCAACTTCACGGGGATGCGTTGCAGCGCTTCGCGCATCGGTCCCTTGTTGAGGAAACGTTCGACGAAGCTGCTGTTCAAAAGGAACGGGCTGATCTTGGGCAGGATGCCGCCAGCCAGGTAGATGCCACCCTGTGCGCCATACAGCAGGGCCATGTCGCCGATGGTCGAACCGAGGACTGCGCAGAACAGCTGCAGTGCCTGCACGGCAAGCGGATCGCTGCCATCGCAGGCGGCGGCGCTGATGGCGTCGGGGCTGGTGTACGCCGGCGCGCTGTCGCGTACGGCGCACAGCGCGTTGTACAGATTGAGCAGGCCTGGGCCGGACAGCGCATGTTCGATGGCGACATGGCTGCGCCCGCGCAGCATGTGCTGCAGCACGGCGACTTCCAGCGGCGTGCTGGCACTCAAGGAGGCCTGCCCGGCTTCGGTGGCCAGTACCATCGAGCGGTTGCCATTGGGGATCCACAGGGCGGCGCCCAGGCCGGTGCCGGGGCCGACGATCAATACCGGGCCATCGCCGCTGGCCGGGCCGCTGAGCTGCAGCGCGTCGCCGTCCTTGATGTGGGCGGCAGCATGGGCAACGGCTTCGAAATCATTGACCAGGTGCACGGCGGCGAAACCAAGATCATCGCGGATGCGATTGCACGACAGTGGCCAGGGCAGGTTGGCGGAAATCACGGTGCCATCGGGCAGGGCATAGCCGGCGCTGGCGATGGCGCACTCGCGCACCGTGGCGCGGTCCACCGGGAACTGGGCAAGGATGCTGCTCAGGTCCGGGTAGTCGGCGCAGCGGTACTGGCGATAGCCGAGGAGCTGCATGGGCGCGCTGGCGCTGCTGCCCGGCTGCACCAGGCCGACGCGGACATGGGTGCCGCCCACATCGGCGGCCAGCAGCGGCGCGGCAGATGCAGGAGTGGTCAGCTTGGCTGTTGGATTCAGGCTGGCTACCACGCACGTCCCCTGGAAGTTGGCGCGACACCTGTGATGGCGTTGCGGCATGCGGAGTGTCGTGGCTTCGTGACAACGATGTCAAGGCGCACTGCAAAAAATTTTCATCCTCATGGGGATGCAGATGCTGCCTATATATCAATGATTTCAGTGATTATTTTTGTTTCATTTGAAATCCAGGGGCGCTTTTGCATTGAATCTGGCGGGGTTGCTGGAGTCGCGTGAAATTTTTTGGCACGCCAAGGGCGCCTGCAGGAGCGACGTAAGCCGCGAAGCCGGGGGCAATGAAATGGAGGGCTTTCCTGTATCGCTGATCGGCAACGGGCATCGGTGGGTCGATGTACAGGGCAACTGTTGGCTGTTGGATCAGCTGCTTCGCGGCTTACGCCGCTCCCACACCGTCCCACACATCCGGAACTTCCAATGGCCTGGAGGCAGACAGCAGAAGGCCACCGCATGTGGTGGCCTTCCGGGTTACATCACACCGCCGTGCGGATTATTTGGCGGGTTCAAGCTTGATCCAGTCCAGCGTCCACATGTTGGGACGGGTGTCGCCGGTGAAGCGCACGCACAGGTCGCCACGGTTGGCCGGGGCGCTGATCGGGGCATCCAGTTCCAGGAAGCCGTCGGCGCCCGGTTCGGCCGGCAACGGGATCGAGGCCAGCGGCTTGCCTTCGCAGTTGGCCAGGATCTCCATTTCGCCGTGGGCGGTACGCGCCGGTGCGAACTTGCGCGACGGTTCGTCGTGGGCCAGCTGGAAGTTGTACGGGATGCGACCGGCACGCACCTTGACGCTGGTGATGCCGGACAGGTCGACGTCACTCCACAACCAGCAGGGGTTGAAGATGTTGACGTTGAAGATTTCGCGCTCGCCTTCGGCCGGGCCGTCATCTTCCAGGCGTAGCAGCAGCTTGCCACCGTTCGGGCACAGGCCGAGCTGGGTGTCCTCACGGACCAGTAGCGAGGCCGCATCCAGCTGGAAGCGGCTGGCCGCTGCCAACGGCTTGCCATCAAAGAAGGCCGCGGCCTGTACCTGCACCGGCACCTTCAGCTGCAGCGGCTGTGCGTACAGCGGCGAGCTGGCAGTAACGGCACTGCCGTCAACGGTGTAGTGCACCGGGTAGCCCAGCGGATTGTTGAGGCTCACCTGCACCGCACCGGTGCGGTGCTCGCCCTTGTCCTGCATGTCCACCTGGAACGGCGTCTTTGCATAGGCGATGTTCATTGCCTGGTAGCGCTGCAGCTGGCGCGGCAGGCGCTGCAGGAAGTTGCTGAAGCTGCGCTTGTCCTGCGGGGTCCAGCCGGTCTCGGCGACCGCAGCCAGGCGCGGGAACAGGTTGTGCTCCAGGTTCTGGTTGTTGCGGGTGTGCTCGTTGAACATGTTGGCCTGCAGGCCCAGGATGTGCGAACGCTTGTCGGCGGCGAGGTCGGCCGGTACCGGCTCGAACTCATAGGCCTTCTGCAGGGTGATCGTGGTCGGCCGGCCCGGCGGCTCGTTCGGCGACTCGGTCTGCAGGTAGTCCATATACATGTGGGTGACCGGTGACATGATCACGTCATGACCTTCGCTGGCGGCCTTGAGCCCGCCCTCGGTGCCACGCCAGGACATCACCGTCGCTTCCGGCGGCAGGCCGCCTTCGAGGATCTCGTCCCAACCGATCAGGCGGCGATCGTGCTGCTCCAGGAACTTCTCCAGGCGCTTGATGATATGGCTCTGCATTTCCATTTCATCTTTCGCGCCGAGTTCGCGCATGCGCTCCTGCACGCGCTTGGAGGCGATCCACTGGTCCTTGACCGCTTCGTCGCCACCGACGTGCACGTATTTGGAGGGGAACATCTCAATCACTTCTTCCAGCACGTTCTCCAGGAACTGGAAGGTGGCTTCCTCGGTGTTGAACAGGTTGGGGAACACGCCCCACTGGTTGTCGATGACCAGCTTCTGGTCAGTGGTGCCCAGCTCAGGGTAGGCGACGATGGCGGCGGTGGCGTGGCCGGGCACGTCGATTTCCGGGATCACCTGGATATGGCGTTCGGCCGCATAGGCGATGATTTCGCGGATCTGCTCCTGGGTGTAGTAACCGCAGTACTGGCGGGCTTCGCCGGTGGCGGCATTGCGGCCGGCATCACCCAGCGGCACGCGACAGCTGCCGACTTCGGTCAGCTTCGGGTAGCGCTTGATCTCCATGCGCCAGCCCTGGTCGTCGGTCAGATGCCAGTGGAAGGTGTTGAGCTTGTGCTGCGCCATCGCATCCAGCAGCTTCTTGATCTCGTCCATGCTCTGGAAGTGACGCGCGGAATCAAGCATGAAGCCACGCCACGGGAAGCGTGGGGTGTCGTTGATGGTGGCGGCGGCGACGTGGCCGGGCGTATTGCCGGTCAGCAGCTGGGCGGCGGTGACTGCACCATAGAACAGGCCAACGTCATCGCCGGCGCTGATGTCGATGCCGGTGTTGGACACCTTCAGCGCGTAGCCTTCGGCGGTGTTGGTGGCCGATGGGTCCAGACGGAAGCGGATCTGCGCCTTGCCGGCGTTGTCGGTCACGGCCAGGGTCGGGCCGCCGTTCTGCTTGAGCAGGGTCACGAACTGCGCGGCGGCGCGGCGTGCGGCCTCGTCATTGCCACCGACGCGTGCGGAGTGCTTGAGCACGAAGTCCTTGCCACCATCGGCCTGGTAGTTGGCCGGCAGCGGAATGAGCGTAGGGGCGGAGGTGGTGTCGGCGGCCTGCACCTGCAGGGCGGACATGCCCAGCAATACGCAACTGCTGAGCCACGGTGCGCGGCTGCGCTTGTGGAAGGACTTCGTCATGGGCGGAGCTCCTGTCTGTTTTTGCATGGGCGGCAGTGTGTCCTGCCGCATGGATCTTGTGTAGTGCCGAGCCATGCCCGGCAACGCAGTTACATGTAATGCCGAGCCATGCTCGGCAACCCGGCGCTGCCGAATGAAACCCATGCCGAGCATGGCTCGGCACTACATAAAAAAGCCGGGCCCGGAATGATCCAGGCCCGGCGGGTCACGCTAACCGGCAATGTTGCCTGCCGGCATGAATCAGAACTTGAAGCGCAGGTTGGCCATGTAGCGGCGGCCGGTGTAGTACTCCGCAGCCAGTGCCTCTTCCTGGGCAACGTACTGGCGGTACTTTTCGTTGAGCAGGTTCATCGCATCCAGCGACAGGCTCAGGTTGTCGGTGAAGTTCCAGCCCAGGCTTGCGCTCAGGTCGGCATACGCGGCGGTGGTGGCAGCCGGTGCACCGGCAACATAGCCAACGCCTTCGTACTTGCTGCGCCAGTTGTAGTTGACACGAGCGCTGAACTGCTCATTTTCAAAGTACGGGCTGACGCTGACGGTGCTGCGCGACAGGTAGGGCATGTTGTTGCCAGCATCGGTATCGCCGGTTGCGTAGGTGTAGTTCGCGATCAGACCCAGGCCGGTGTCGCCGAAGGCCTGCTGGTAGTTGATGTTGAAGCCACGGACGCTGGCACCACCGGCATTACGCGGACGGGTGACGCTGTAGTCGCAGAAGCCGTCGGCGGCGCAGCCATGCGAGCCGATCATGGTCAGCCAGGTAGCTACGTTGCTGTCACGCATCGAATTGTAGCGACGCTCCATGCCCGGGGTCTGCAGCACGTAGTTCTGGGTCTGCTTCAGGAACACCGAGCCGGCCAGCACCGACTGCGGAGCGAAGTACCACTCGGCGGACAGGTTGAAGTTGTAGGCCTTGTACGGGTCCAAATCCGGGTTGCCGCCCGAGCCGGTCATCTGGTTGTCGTTCAAGAACAGGTTGTTCGACATCAGGTTATACGGCGCCCACGCAATGACCTTGGCTGCCGAGGCGCGCAGCACCACGTCACCACCATTGTCGTAAACGAGGTTGACGGACGGAAGCATGTTGCTCTTCTTGCTCTTGCTCGTCTGCCACCAGTCAGCCGGGGCCGGCAGCACTGGCTGGTTGTCGCCGAACACGTAGGCGCTGCTGTCGGTCTTGGTCTGCACATAGCGCAGGCCCACGTTGCCGCGCAGGTTGCCGGTGGAGAAGTTCAGCTGCGTATAGGCGGCCGTGGTTTTCTGTTCCAGCTCCCAGGTGTTGTTCAACAAGCTGCTTGCATCGGATCGCGTGTAGTCCACCGGGCTGCCATTGATCCAGGCAATCACATTGCCCTTGCCGATCTGCGGGTGACCACTGGTGTTGCCATACACGTTGCCCAGACTGCCCAGGCTGGTGTTGCCGATGGTGCCAAGGTCAGCCAACGTTCCGGTGCGCACACCGCCGTAAACGGCAAGGCCATAATTCTCGGTGTGCTCGTTGTGACGCACGCCGACCAGCAGCTGGTTGAAGATGCTGTCGAAGTTCTTGCTGAAATCCAGCTGTGCGTACTTGTCCTTGGCAGCGGAGCTGAATACGCCATTGTTGCCAAAGATGTTGCCCCAGTTTGCCGGGTCGTAGTAATGCGCCTGGTCATCAGCCTGGAAACCCTTGCGGTAATCCCAGCTGTAGGCGCCACTGTAGACCGGCTCGATCAGGTACTGGCCGATGTTCGGATTGTCGGACTTGCTGGTACCGATCTTGCCGCCCAGCTTCCAGCCGTCACCGCGGTACTGCAGGTCCAGGTCCACGCCCTTGGTGGTCACTTCCGAGAAGCGCACCTGGTTGTCGTAGATGATGCCGGTGCCGCTGCCGGGGTTGGCATTGGTGTGGCCGCCGGTGACGAAGCCGCCCGGGCCGGTCGGGTTGAAGTAGTCGACGGCCTGCATGGACGAGGTGTTCTGCGTCATGAAGTTGTACATCGACTGGTTGTAGCTGTCGAAGTTCTCCTTGATGTACAGGCCGCTCAAGGTGCCCTCGAACTGGTCGTTGGGCTTGAATTGCAGGTTCACCAGGGCGCTGTCACGCTTGCGCTCCTGCTGGAAGTAGGCAACGTTGATTTCCTGCGCGACCTTGTCGGTCGGGCGCAGTTCGCCCTTGCCGACCTGGGCGGCGATGTTCGGGTTGACCTTGGCAAAGTCGGCAACAGTGCTGTAGCCGAAGATTTCGATACCCTGGCGATCGACCCGCTCTTCATGGCGTTGGGCGGCGACGTTGACGCCCCAGGTGGAATCGTTGTTCTTCCAGCTGTAGAGCACCGAGATGTTCGGGCTGCCCTTTTCGGCCTGGTCGTTGTAGCTGTAGCCGACCGAGCCGCTGACCGAATTGGCGTCCATGTCCAGCGGCTTGCGCGAATGCATCATCACGGTGCCGCCGAGGCTGCCTTCCGGCAGACGGGCTTCGGAGGACTTGATGATTTCCAGGCGACCCAGTACTTCCGGGGCCAGCATGGTGTAGTCGAAGCCGCGGTTCGGCGACTCACCATACAGCCAGATGGCCTGGGCAACCGAGTGGCCGTCGATGAAGCTCAGGTTGAGGCTCGGGTCGGTGCCGTCGATGCTGACGCGCTCGCCCTGGCCGAAACGGCGGTCGATGGTGACACCTGGCATCAGTGCCATGGCTTCGGCGGCGTTGGTGTTAGGGAACTTGCCGATGTCTTCAGCGGTGATCGACTCGGATACCGTGTCGTTGTTGCGCTTGGTATCCAGCGACTTTTCCAGGCTGGCGCGGATGCCGGTGACCGTCACGGTGTCCAGGTCGGTGGCGTTCTGCTGGGCTTCCTGCGCGTGTGCGCTGAAGGCGAGGCAGCTGACGATGGCTGCCGAAAGAAGGGTCTTGCGATGCATGTTGTCTCTCCTCAACATCAAGATTGATTGGCACTGCGTGCCGCGTTACTACGGGTCCTGCTGGTGGATCTGTTGCTTATGCTGCTGAAGGCTTACTTGGCCGACTTTTCCAGATACCAACTGGCGGCGCCGATGACGCCCAGTTGCCCGTGCTCTACCAGCTTCACGGGAATGCTTTGCAACGCCTTGCGCATCGGCCCCTTGTTGAGGAAGCGTTCGACGAAGGTGCTGTTCAAAAGAAATTGGCTGATCTTCGGCAGGATGCCGCCAGCCAGATAGATGCCGCCCTGCACGCCGTACAGCAGGGCCATGTCACCGATGGTCGAGCCGAGGATGCCGCAGAACAGCTGGAGGGTTTCCACGGCCAGCGGGTCGCTGCCATCGCAGGCGGCGGCGCTGACGGCGTCCGGCGTGGTGTGCACCGGCGTGGTGCCACGCACCGCGCACAGTGCGTTGTACAGGTTGAGCAGGCCGGGACCGGAGAGTGCCTGTTCGATCGACACATGCGGACGGTCCTGCAGCATCTGCTGCAGCACGGCGATTTCCAGTTCGGTGGTGGCTGCCAGCGAGGCCTGGCCGGCTTCGGTGGCCAGGACCACCGAGCGGTTGCCGACTGGAATCCACACCGCGGCACCCAGGCCGGTGCCGGGGCCGATCACCAGCGTCGGGCCGCGTTCCACGTCGGTCGGGCCGGTGAGCTGCAGCACCTGGCTGGCGTTGATGTGGCCGGCCGCGTGCGCGACGGCTTCGAAATCGTTGACCAGGTGCACGCCGGCAAAGCCGAGATCATCACGGATGCGGCTGGACGACAGCGGCCACGGCAGGTTGGCCGAAATCACCGTGCCATCCGGCAGCGCGTAGCCGGCGGTGGCGATCACGCAGTGCTCGACCGGCGGGTTGTGGCTGGCGAAGTCGGACAGGATCGCGCTGAGGCTGGGGTAGTCCGCACAGCGATACTTGCGGTAGGACAGGACATCGATGGCCGGATCGTTTGCCGCTGCTGCCTGGATCAGACCGACGCGGACGTGCGTACCGCCCACGTCGGCGGCGAAGAAGGGCCGGCTGGCGGGGTCAAGGCGGGTGGTCTGTAGTGGGGGGACGACAGCAGTCACTCGGGTTCCCTATGGCGAGGCGGAGCGCCCGGAGAGGGCACCAATCGGGGGCGAGTCTGTAATCGTTCTGACAACGATGTCAACGAATAATTGAAACTTTCGATGTTGCGCCGCAGCGCATCTGCGCAAACCTTGGGGCGCCTGCATTTGTTGCATCCGATAACGTGTAGTGGCTTACGTTATGGGGTTTTTCGCAGAAAGCCTGATTCTTCCGGGCTTGTAGGGCATTCCTGATGATCTATCGGAATAGGCCGCCGAGGTGACGTTGTTGACAAACTTGTCCGCAGCAAACAATAAATGTGACAACGTTGTTCCCACGTAATCGCCTGACGGCTCGATCCGTCTCCCGCATCCGCAGGAGCTTTGCCCATGTCTGCTGTTCCCGACTCGACGCCGCGTACCAGCACGGCATCTTCCATCGCCGTGGTCGGCGTGCTGTTTTTCATTCTTGGCTTTTTCACCTGGCTCAACGGGCCGCTCATCACCTTCGTGCAGCTGGCCTTCCAGGTCAGCGAGATATCCGCGTTCCTGGTGTTGATGGTGTTCTACCTTTCGTATTTCTTCCTCGCCATTCCCGCGTCGTGGATCCTGCGCCGCACCGGCATGAAGAAGGGGTTGGCCTTGAGCCTGGTGGTGATGGCGGCGGGCGCGGCGGCATTTGGCCAGTTTGCTACCTGGCGGGTTTTCCCGGGTGCATTGGCCAGCCTGTTCGTTCTTGGCGGAGGTTTGGCGCTGCTGCAGACGTCGGTCAACCCCTATATCTCCATCCTCGGCCCGATCGAAACGGCCGCACGTCGCATCGCTTTGATGGGCATCTGCAACAAGATCGCCGGCATCCTGGCGCCTCTGTTGCTGGGCTCGCTGGTGCTGCACGGCGTGGGGGATCTTGCCGCCGAAGTCGCCAAGGCCGATCCGGCCACGCGCGAAGCATTGCTGGATGGGTTTGCCGGCGGCATCCACACGTTCTACATGGTGATGTTCGCCATCCTGCTGGTGGCATCGGTCGCGGTGCTGCTGTCGCCGCTGCCGGAAGTCAGCGCCGAAGAATCCAACGCCGCGCCGGAACAAAGCGGTACCGCTGCCAAGCGCAGCATCTTCCAGTTCCCGCACCTGTGGCTGGGCGTGGTCTGCCTGTTCCTGTATGTCGGTGTGGAGGTGATGGCCGGTGATGCCATTGGTACCTACGGGCACGCCTTCGGCTTGCCGCTGGACCAGACCAAGTTCTTCACCTCATTCACCTTGTTCGCGATGCTGCTCGGCTATCTGGCCGGCCTGGCGCTGATCCCGCGCTATATCTCGCAGGAGAAGTACCTGGCCGTGTCGGCGGTGCTGGGCGTGCTGTTCACCCTCGGCGCGTTCTTCACCCACGGCTATGTGTCGGTGGGCTTCGTGGCTGCCCTCGGCTTTGCCAATGCGATGATGTGGCCGGCGATTTTCCCGCTGGCGATCCGCGGCCTGGGTCGCTTCACCCAGACCGGTTCAGCGCTGCTGGTGATGGGTATCGCCGGCGGCGCGATCATCCCGCAGGCCTTCGCCCTGCTCAAGCACGCCTACCCGGAGCACTTCCAGCTGGTGTTCGCGGCGCTGATGATCCCCTGCTACCTGTACATCCTGTACTTCGGCACCGTTGGCCATAACGCGGGCAAGGCACGTGGCGCCTGAATCAAGCATCATGGCGGCAATCGAGCCAACGCGGGAACCGGTAATGCGTAGACCCACCATCAAGGATGTCGCCGAGCGGGCCAAGGTCTCTTTGAAGACCGTCTCGCGGGTGATCAACAACGAGCCTTCGGTGATGCAGGCCACCCGCGCGCGCGTGCTGCGCGCGGTGGCCGAGCTGGACTATGAGCCGGATCCGTCCGCGCGCAACCTGCGCAGCAACACCACCTTCGTGATCGGGCTGGTCTACGACAACCCCAATCCGTACCACATCATCGGGGTACAGAACGGCGTGCTGTCGGCCTGCCGCGAAACCGGCTTCGGCCTGCAGATCCATCCCTGCGACTCGACCTCGCCGATGCTGGCCGAGGAACTGGCCGACTGGGTACAGCGCTCGCGGCTGGCCGGGCTGGTGCTGACCGCGCCGATGTCCGAGCGCCCGGAGTTGGTGGCAGCGCTCAACGCGCGTGGCATCAAGACCGTGCGCATCATCGCCGCCACCGAAGACCCGGGCGATGGTGCCTGCGTGTTCGTGGATGACCGCGACGCGGCCTATGAAATCACCGAGCACCTGATCCAGCTGGGCCACCAGCGCATCGGCTTCCTGTGGGGGGGTACCTCGCACCGCTCCAGTGGCGAGCGCTATGCCGGCTACGAGGCGGCATTGAAGGATTACGGGATCAACCTGGACAAGCACCTGGTGATCCCCGGTGACTACACCTTCGACGATGGCTTCCGTGGTGCGCGCCGCCTGCTGGCGCTGCGCGAACCGCCGACCGCCATCTTCGGCTCCAACGACGAAATCGCCGCCGGCGTGCTGGCGGCGGCCAATTCGGCCGGCTTGAACGTGCCGTATGACCTGTCCATTGCCGGCTTCGAGGACAGCCCGTTCTCGCGCCAGTCATGGCCGGCACTGACCACCGCCAAGCAGGCCACCGGCGATATCGCCCGGCATGCGGCGCGGCTGCTGATCAGCCAGCTGCGTACCGACGCCTACGAAGACAGCCCGGCCCAGCTGCAGAACCAGGGCTTCGTACCGCAGCTGGTGGTACGTGGCTCCACCGCGCCGCTGCGCCAGCAGGCGTCGCGACCTCCTTCATCTCCCCCCGACCTTTCCGAGTAATGATCCATGGCACTGCCCAGTGAAACCGAAACCCTGATGTTCAACGAGGCGGCACAAAGCGCCTCTGTCATCGCCGCCCAGTTCGCACGCAACCGCGACGTGGTGCAGGCCCTGGCCGCAGACCTGCGCCAGAACCCGCCACCGTTCGTTGTCACCTGCGCACGCGGCAGTTCCGATCACGCGGCAACCTATGCCAAGTATCTGTTCGAGACCCAGCTTGGCCTGGTGACCGCTTCGGCGTCGCCGTCGGTGGGCTCGGTCTATGAAGCACCGCTGCAGCTGCGCGGCGCGCTGTACATCGTCATCTCGCAGTCGGGCAAGAGCCCGGACCTGCTGCGCAATGCCGAAGCTGCCAAGGCTGCCGGCGCGCGCGTGGTGGCGCTGGTCAACGTCGAGGATTCGCCGCTGGCCCTGCTGGCCGAAACCGTGATTCCGCTGGGCGCCGGTGCCGAGCGCAGCGTTGCCGCGACCAAGAGCTATCTGGCCTCGCTGGCGGCCATCCTGCAGCTGGGGGCCTACTGGAAGAATGATGCGACCCTGATCGCCGCCCTGGACGCATTGCCGGCGGCGATGAGCAAGGCCTGGGAGTGCGACTGGAGCGCAGTCACCAACGGCCTGGTCGATGCCCACAACCTGTTCGTGCTCGGCCGTGGCCCGGGCCTGGCGGCAGCGCAGGAAGCGGCGCTGAAGTTCAAGGAAACCTGCGGCCTGCATGCCGAAGGCTACAGCTCGGCCGAAGTGAAGCATGGCCCGATGGCGCTGGTGGGCAAGGACTTCCCGGTGCTGGCCTTTGCCCAGCCTGATGAAACCGGCGCCGGCACCCGTGCCGTGGCCGAGGAGTTCGCCGCGCGCGGCGCGCAGGTGTGGCTGACCGGCGAGGGTGGCAACCTGCCGACCGCCGAGGCACCGCACCCGCTGTGCGCGCCGCTGCTGACCATCCAGAGCTTCTACCGCGCGATCAACGCGCTGGCGCTGCGCCGTGGCAACAACCCGGACCTGCCGCCGCACCTCAACAAGGTGACGGAAACGGTCTGATGAAAACCGCGCTGCGCAATGGCCGGGTACTTGCCGGCGAGAACTTCCGTGACGATGTCGCGGTATTGATCGAGGACGGCCGCATCACTGCGGTCGTCGCCAGTGATGACCCGGCGGTTGCCGCGGCCGAGGCGCAGGTGGACCTGGGCGGCGGTTGGCTGCTGCCCGGCTTCATCGATGCCCAGGTCAACGGTGGCGGCGGCGCGCTGTTCAACAACCAGACCGATGTCGATGCCCTGCGCACGATGGTGGCCGGGCATCGCCGCTACGGCACCACCGGCATGCTGCCGACCCTGATCAGCGACGATGCCGAGGTGATGGCGCGTGCGGTGCGGGCTACCCGTGAGGCGATCGCCGCCAAGGTGCCGGGCGTGCTCGGCATCCACCTGGAAGGCCCGTATATCGCCCCCGCCCGCAAGGGCACCCACGATGCCGGCAAGTTCCGCGTGCCCGATGCCGACGAAGTACGCATGGCCGCCGCGCTGGACAACGGCGTCACCCTGATCACCCTGGCACCGGAGCGCGTGCCGCAGGAAACCATCCAGCAGATGGTCGCCAATGGCGCGATCGTGGCTGCGGGTCACACCGCGGGTACCTACGACGAGATTCGTGTGGGTCTGGATGCGGGCATCACCGGTTTCACCCATCTGTACAACGCGATGTCGCCGTTGCAGGGACGTGATCCCGGCGCGGTGGGTGCGGCGCTGGAAGATGCCGACAGCTGGTGCGGCGTGATTGTCGATGGCGTGCACGTGCATCCGGCCAGCCTGCGCGTGGCGCTGGCGGCCAAGCCGCGCGGCAAAGTGTTCCTGGTCACCGATGCGATGCCGATGGTCGGTTCGGACAACCCGGCGTTCGAGCTGTATGGCGAAACCATCACCGCCGTTGATGGCGTGGTCCGTAACGCCGCGGGTGCCTTGGCGGGTTCGGCACTGGACATGATCACCGCCGTGCGCAACACGGTTGGCCTGTTGGGTCTCTCGTTGGCCGAAGCCTCGCGCATGGCATCGACGTATCCGGCGCAGTTCCTCGGCCTGGATGATCGTTACGGGCAGATCGCAGTCGGCTACCAGGCTGACTTCGTCCTGCTGGACAGCGACCTGCAGGTGCAGGCCACCTGGATCGCCGGGCAGCGCGACTGAGTTCCAAGGTATGAACAGAACCATCCGTTATGCCTCGGTGGATGCCCTGCGTGGCATCACCGTGGCGGCCATGCTGCTGGTCAACAATCCCGGCAGCTGGAGCCACGTGTACGCACCGCTGTTGCATTCGGAGTGGCATGGCTGCACACCGACCGATCTGGTGTTCCCGTTCTTCCTGGTGATCGTTGGCGTGTCCATCGCGCTGGGCGTGGTGCCGCGGGTGGAGCAGGGCGCTGACCGTCGTGCGTTGACACGCACGGTATTGATCCGCGCCGTACGCATTCTGGGTCTGGGGCTGCTGCTGCACTTCCTGGCCTGGTGGTGGCTGGATCTGCCGCACTATCGGCCCTGGGGCGTGTTGCAACGCATTGGGCTGTGTTTTGCGTTTGCCGGCATGGCTGCCATCTGGTTGAAGCCGAAGGCGCAGACCTTGTGCCTTGGCGTGCTGGTGGTGGGCTATGTGGCACTACTGGCTGCTGGCGGTTCGATCGAGCCCTGGCTCAATGTCGCCAGCCGCGTGGATACCCAACTGTTTGGCGCGCTGCTCTACCAATACGATCCGGCAACCGGCCATGGCCATGATCCGGAAGGCTTGATGTCCACCTTGGGCGCACTGGCCTCGACCTTGCTGGGTCTGCGTGCAGGTTCGCTGTTGCGGCAACGGCCGTGGCGATTGCTGCCGATGGCGGTGCTGTTGCTGCTGGCGGGTGGCATCTGGGCGCAGTGGCTGCCCTTGAACAAGAACCTGTGGACGCCATCCTATGTGCTGTGGACCGGCGGCTGGGCATTTGCCGGGCTTTGGATGGCACACATCCTGATCGATTGCCGGCAGTGGCCGGCGCTGGGCCGTCGCTTTGGTGTCAACGCGATCACTGCCTATGCCGGCTCCTCGGCGATGGTGCTGGCAATGATGGCCACCGGCAGTTGGGGCTGGCTGTGGGAACACCTGTTCAATCGTTGGCTGAGCCCGCTGGCGGGCGCACAGTTCGCCTCGCTGGTGATGGCGCTGAGCTTCGTTGCGCTGTGGTGGTTGCCGATGGCGTGGATGGACCGCCGCAAGATCTACCTCAAGATCTGAGGCGACCAGTCGCAGGCTTGTGGGAGCGGCGTAAGCCGCGAAACCGACAGTGCCGAGATCATCGGCAGATTGTGCAATTGCATGCGGCGGGTGTAGCTGTTGCATTACCAGCTTCGCGGCTTACGCCGCTCCCACAACATTCAACGGCTGCAACAGCGGCAGGCAATCAGCGCGCGGCGCTGATTGCCTTGATGCGAGCCTTCTTCAAGGCCTCGCCAATGGCCGGGCCTTGCAGGCCTTCGGTGGCGATATCGCGGGCATTGATCGCCAGCGCAGCCGCATGCAGGCGCAGCAGGGTGCTCCGCTGCGGGTAGTCACTGTCCTCGAAGCCCAGGCGACCGCGCTTGTCGCATTCGCAGACCAGGGCCAGCTGCGCAATGCGTTCGGGGCGGCGGAAGCCATCGCAGCGCTGGATCAGTTCCAATACGGTGGCATCGCGCAGCTCATCGATGCGGTGCACGTTGAGGTGCTCGCGGCAGACCGCTTCGGCCAGCAGGCGGTGATCGAGCGGAATCTTCAAGCGTTCGCAGAGCGTGGCCAGCGGCTTCAGGCCGCGCTGCTCATGCATGATGTGGCGGGGCAGTTCAGCGGCCGGTGTCAGTGCCTTGCCAAGATCGTGGGTGAGGGCAGCGAAGCCGATCAGGTCATCGCCCGGCGCCAGTTGTGCGGCCATGTCGCTGACCATTTCCTGGTGCACGCCGGTATCCACTTCCGGGTGGAACTCGGCGCGTTGCGGTATGCCATAGAGCGCGTCGACTTCCGGCAGGATCACCGCCAGTGCGCCGGTATCGTGCAGGCAACGCAGGAACGCCGAGGGCTTTTTCATCGTCAGACTGCGCCGCAGTTCCTGCCAGATGCGCTCGGGTACCAGTGCATCCAGTTCGCCGCTGGCGGCCATTTCGTGCATCAGCGCTGCCGTTTCTGGCGCCAGGGTAAAACCCAGGGGTGCGAAGCGCGCCATGAAGCGCGCCGCGCGCAGCACCCGCAACGGGTCTTCGACAAAGGCCGGGCCGACATGGCGCAGAACGCGTTGTTCGATATCGCGAACGCCGCCCCAGGGATCGACCAGCTCACCGGTTTCCTCATCGCGGGCGATGGCATTGATGGTGAAGTCGCGGCGCTGCAGGTCTTCTTCCAGGCTTACCGAAGGGTCGGCATCGACCACGAAGCCGCGGTAGCCACGGCCGGATTTGCGCTCGGTGCGCGCCAGTGCGTGTTCCTCACCGGTATGCGGATGCAGGAACACCGGGAAATCCTTGCCCACGGCCTTGAAGCCGTCCGCTTCCATCTGTGCTTGCGTGGCACCGACTACCACCCAGTCGCGGTCACCGGGTTGCAGGCCAAGCAGGGAATCGCGGACAGCGCCGCCGACGAGATAGGTTTTCATGCAGGCATGATAAGTCGGATGGGGTAGGGCACATGTAGTGCCGAGCCATGCTCGGCAAGGGGCTTTACAGGCAAAGGCTCAAAGCACCCCTCCCCAACCCTCCCCTTCGCTGCGCGAAAGGGCGGGAGCAGAAGCGGTAGTGCTGAGCCATGCTCGGCAAGGGGCTTTACAGGCAACCGCGCAAAGCACCCCTCCCCAGCCCTCCCCTTCGCTGCGCGAAAGGGCGGGAGCAGAAGCGGTAGTGCCGAGCCATGCTCGGCAGGGGCTTTACAGGCAAAGGCTCAAAGCACCCCTCCCCAACCCTCCCCTTCGCTGCGCGAAAGGGAGGGAGCAGAAGCGGTAGTGCCGAGCCATGCTCGGCAGGGGCTTTACAGGCAAAGGCCCAGAACCACCCCTCCCCAACCCTCCCCTTCGCTGCGCGAAAGGGAGGGAGCAGAAGCGGTATGGCTCGGCTCTACGGGTGCTATTGCGTTTGTTGGCAGACGAAGGGCTTGCGGGCGCCTTCGGTCCTGCCAACCATGCGGTCGCTCAGGGTCAGGGCGTTGCCGTTGAGGCGCCAGTCATAGATCACGCTGAAGGCCAGCACACGCGCCACGTACTCGCGGGTCTCCTTGTAGCTGATGGTCTCGATCCAGAAATCCGGATCGTAGTTCGGACGCTGCGTCTGCCAGCGGGCAGTCGGCGTCGGGCCGGCGTTGTAGGCGGCGATGGTGACGTAGGGCAGGCCGTTGTACTTGTCCATCAACTGGCGCAGGTAGGCGGTGCCAATGGCGATATTGGTATCCGAGTCGTACAGGCTGGACGCACCGCCATAACCGCTCAGGCCGATGCTCTTGGCCACGCTGGCGCCGGTGGCGGGCAATACCTGCATCAGGCCCATCGCATTGGCCGGTGAGCGTGCGTCGGGATTGAAGATGCTTTCGGCGCGTATCTCGGCCGCGATCCAGGCCGGGTCCAGCGCGTTGCGTGCGGCTTCACGTCGTATCGTGTCGTCGTGATGCAGCGGGAAACGCAAGGTGTACAGGCGCATCTCCTGTGGGCCCTTCAATGCGAAGACCGCGCGATCAAACCAGCCGTTGTTGCTGGCGACTTCCACGGCAAGGCGGCGTTGGCTGTCGTCGAAACGGGATAACAGCTCCGCCCATTCGCGGGCCGCCCAGCTTGGGCGTTGGATCTTGAACAGTTCGATCGCGCGCACCAGTGCCGGATCTCGTGCCACGCTGGCTTTTGCCGTTGCACTGTCCCCCGGATTCCATGGGCACAAGGTATAGGCCTGCTTGAGCTTGTCGGCGGCCAGGAAGCCATGGAAGGTGGGTTCGGTGGCAGCAGCGCGGTACAGCGCCGTGGCTTCGGCGGGCTTGCCGGTCTTTTCCAGCAAACGCCCCTCGAACCAGCGCCAGCGCGAATCATTGCGCTGGCTGGCCGGCATCTTGCGGATGGCGGCCAGTGCTGCCGGCCAATCGCCGCGTGCCATCGCTTCGCGGGTGCGCCATTCGTGCAGGCGTTCGTCATAGGCAGACTCGGGCACGGCGGCCAGGCGTCGTGCCGAATCCGGCAGGTAGGAGGCCACCGTCCACAGTGCGATTTCGTACAACACCTTGCCTTGCTGCTCGGCGTTGAGGGCGAGTGCCTGGGCGTATTGCGGCAGCTGCAGCTCGGCCGCGCCAGGGTCGGCCTTGGCCAGCTTCTGCAGACCATCAACGGCGATGCGACGGCTGCGTTCGTTCTTGGGCCAGTTCAGGGCGCGTGCGTCGGGCTTGTCGACGAAGGCGGCGTAGTCATTGGCCTGGGCAAGCTCGGCGGCTGGCAGACCACGTGCGGCGGCACGCATCACCGCCGGTTGCTGTGCGTCGGCGGCAGCGTCGATGCGCTCCCAACGCAGCGCCGGGGTCAGGCCGCCGCGGCTGGCGAGGACTGCAAACACCGGGTCACAGCCATCGGGCAATGACTTGCCGGCGCTGCGCCACAGGGCCTGTGCGTCGCTGGTCCATTGCGCATCGGCCTTGCCGGTGGCCTGTCGTGCATTGAGTTCGGCACAGCGCAGGCCCGGATCGCTGCTGGTCTTCCAGTTGGCCAGCAGGGTCGGCCAATCCTGGCGGCGGGCGAGGGCGGGCAACCAGGCCGAACGGAAACTCTCGGCCACGGCCTGGCCCTGATAGCGCTTCAGGAAATCCTGTGCCTGCGCATTCGGCAACGTGTCGATGTTGCGGCGCAGGGCACTGAACTCCAGCCAGCCGTACAGCGGGTGATTGCGTAGCGGCGCGGTCGCGTTGGCATCGAACTGCCCGCGCTCGGCATTGTCGATGGCGGTGCGCAGCGCCGTGCGTTGTGCGTCCAGGTTCTGGGCCTGGACGCAGGCGCTGAGCAGCGCGGCGAGGGTAGCCAGGGGCAGCAGGAGGATTCTATTCATGACGGAAGGATAACGGCCGCAGCGTCAACGGCAGAGCAGCAGCCCGACCCGCACATGAACAAACGTGTCGCTGCTGCGCAAACAGAAGCTGAATGGAATCCGCCACATGGCTGGAAACGCCTGGAAGCAGGCGTAGCTTCGGTGGCGAGGCAGCCGGCCTCGCCCTGGGGGAACTGGAATGGCATTCAGTGCAGCAGGCAATACCGGACGTCCACTGGCTGATATCAACGTGACCCCGCTGGTCGACGTGATGCTGGTGTTGTTGATCATCTTCATCGTGACTGCACCGATGGTGGCGGTGCCGATCCCGGTTGATCTGCCACAACGAACCGAGAAGATAGTGCAACGTGTCGAACCTCCGCCGCCAATCGAACTGCGGGTGGATGCTGCCGATCAGCTGTACTGGAACGGCGAAGTGCTGGCGATCGGCGACTTGCAGGCCCGCCTGCAGGCACAGGCTGATCTGCATGTCGGCAATCTGCCGGAGCTGCGCATCGATGCCTCCCCCGATGCGCAGTACCAGGTGATGGCCAAGGTGCTGGCGGCGGCCAACAACACGCATATGCAGCGTATCGCCTTCATCCAGTAGCGTGCCGCGCGTGGCAGGCATCAACCAGCCAGTGGGATGGTTGATGCCTGTCCAGCGGCGATTGTGACCGCACTGCCACGCAGGTCCGGCGGCATCATCGGATCTGGCACCCACGGCCATTTCGCCCAAGCGTTTGCAGCAGCGGCCGAATACACTAGCGGCATGCAAAGTTCCCGATTCGCATCGCTGTTGCCGGTGCTGGCGGTGCTCGGCTCGGTGACCTCGTTGTCGATCGGCACGTCCTACGCCAAGAACCTGTTCCCCCTCATTGGTGCGCAAGGCACCAGTGCGTTGCGCGTGGGCTTTTCGGCGCTGTTCCTGTTGCTGCTGTGGCGGCCATGGCGCTGGCATACCAGTCGCGCCGATGGTGCCGCAATCCTGCGCTATGGACTGACGCTGGGGTTGATGAACCTGTTGTTCTACATGGCGCTGCGCACGATCCCGTTCGGTATTGCCGTTGCCATCGAGTTCACCGGTCCGCTGGCGGTGGCGATGTTCTCCTCGCGGCGGCCGATCGATTTCGTATGGGTCGGTTGCGCGCTGATGGGGCTGGTGCTGCTGTTGCCGCTCGATGGCGGCCAGGCGCTGGATCCGGTCGGGGTCATGTATGCGCTGGGTGCGGCGTTGTGCTGGGCGCTCTACATCATCTACGGCAAGCGTACCGGGCATCTGCATGCCGGCCACAGCGTGTCCCTGGGCTTGCTGGCAGCGTCGCTGGTGGTGGTGCCGGTCGGGGTGGTACACGCGGGCATGGCGCTGCTGGAGCCGAAGATCCTGTTGGCTGGCTTCGTGGTGGCGGTGGTGTCCAGCGCCATCCCGATGTCGCTGGAAATGATGGCGCTCAAGCGCCTGCCCAAGGAAACCTTCGGCATCCTGATCAGCATGGAGCCGGCGGTAGCGGCACTATGGGCGTTGCTGTTGCTGCACGAACACCTCAGCGGCCTGCAGTGGCTGGCGATCGGCTGCACGGTGCTGGCATCGGCGGGTAGCACCCTGACCGCGCGGCGGCGCCCGCCGCCGGCGGTAGCCGCGGACTGAGGCGAGGCTCAGCGCAGGCTGTTGGCGGGGACGTCGACTTCCATTTCCACTGCCAGATGGTCCGAATACGCGGCGGCAACGGCGCGCGTGTCGAGCATCTTCATGGTGTCGGAAATCAGGATGTGATCGATGGCGCGGTCCGGTCCCCAACTGGGGAAGGTCGGTACCAGGCAGCTCGGCGGCTGCAGCCGGGTCTTGTGGTACAGCACGCGCATTTCCGGGCGGTCAGCCTTGCAGTTGAAGTCGCCCATCAAGACGGCGTTGGGGTAGTCGGCCAACACGTCGGAGATGAAATCCAGCTGTGACAGGCGCGAGCCGGTGCCCAGCGACAGATGTGCCACCGCCACGGTCAGGCCCTCGGGACCATCGCCATAACGGGCGACCAGCAGGCCGCGGCCACCGATGCGGCCGGGCAGGGCGTGGTCCTGCACTTCCACCGGCTCCAGCCGGCTCAGCAGGCCGTTGGCGCTGGAGGCCACGCCGCCCATGCGGCGGTTGGGCTGGTGCGCCCAATAGTTGAAACCGGCCCGTTCGGCCAGGTAGTGGGTCTGGTTGGTGAAGCCAGAGCGCAGGCTGCCCGGATCGGCCTCCTGCAGCCCGACGATGTCGCGGCCGCTGGCCAGTTTGGCGATCGCGTCCAGGCTGGAGCGCTTCTGCCCGGCAGGCAGCGCATGCGACCAGCTACGGGTCACGTAATCACTGTAGCGGCGGGTGCTGGAGCCGGCCTGGATGTTGGCGGTCAGCAATCGCAGTGTCTGGGTGGGGGATTTCACGGCGGGTCGAACTCAAGGGCCTCGTTACCGAGGCCCTTGATACCTCACTTGGCGTTTGCGGCGCGTTCGCGCGCGATCAGGTGGTCGGCAATGCGGAGCATGTCCTCATAGCCCTTGCCCTTGACCAGGTACTTGCCGTTGACGATCAGCGACGGAGTGCCGGCAATCTTGCTGCGCTGGGCGAACTGCTTGCCACGGTTGACCTTGGCGGCAATGCCGAAGCTGCCCATGGTATCGGCGAAGGTCTTGGGATCGACGCCGTACTTGCCGTAGAAGTTGGCGATGTCCTGCACCGAATCGGTGCCGCGCTCGCCCTTCAGGGTCTGCTCGATGTGGATGGCGGTGTACAGCGCGTCGTGGGTCTTTTCCTGCACGCCCAGGGTTTCAGCGGCATAGAAGGCACGTGCGTAGTTGTCCCAGGTACCGCCGAAGGCGGCCGGCACGTAGACGAAGCTCACGTCCGAGGGCAGGCCGGCCTTCCACGAGCTGATCAGGGGCTGGAAGCGGGCGCAGGCCGGGCAGACATAGCCGAAGATCTCCGCCACTTCGATCTTGCCGGTTGCCGGCTGGAACGGCTGGCCACCTTCGATGGCGACATAGTCGGTGCCGGCGACCGGCTCCGGGCCGACCAGGCGTGCCTGTGCCGGGACCGGCGGGGCGACAGCGGTATCGCTGGCAGCCGCAGCGGGGGCGGTGGCTGCAGCATCAGCGGCCGGGGCCGGGGCCGGGTTTGCGGCCGGGGCGGCTTCGGTAGCGGCCGGGGTGCTTGCCGGAGCGGCGGTATCGGCAGTGCCATCCTGGGCTTTGCAGGCAACCATCAGCGGCAGCAGGGCGGTCAGGGCCAGGGCGAAGCGGATCTTCATCGGGTGTGATCTCCAGCAGGGTTTTGTTGGGGTGCCGGGCAATGCAGCCGCGGCCATCGCGCGCAGGGACGCATTATGGGCGTTGTCGGCTGAACCGGTAACCCGGTTCAGCCAGTGGATCAGCGGCGGCCGGCGCCGCGTTCGCGGGCAACCAGCGCGCTGGCGATGCGCAGGGTGTCATCAAAGGTCTTGCCCTTGACCAGATATTTGCCATTGACGATCAGCATCGGGGTGCCAGTGACCTTGACCCGCATGGCAAAGGCGCGGGCGTTCTTGACCTTGTCGTCCACCTGCGGGCTGCGCAGGGCCTCGACAAAGCGCTGCGGCTGCACGCCGTACTGCGAATAGAAGGTAGCCAGCTCATCCGGCGAAACATTCTGTACCGGCAGGCTGCCCTGCACATGCAGGGCCTTGAACACGTCGGCGTGGCTGCGCTGGCGTACGCCGACCTGCTCGGCCGCATAGAAGGCGCGCGCGTAGGAATCCCAGTAACCGCCGAACGCCGCCGGCACCGGGGTGAAGCGCACGTCGGCTGGCTGTTTGGCCACCCAGGCTTCCAGCTGCGGTTCGAAATGGGCGCAATGCGGGCAGGTGTAGCCGAATACCTCGACCACCTCGATCTTGCCGGCCAGCGGCGCAAAGGGGCCCGGTTCGGCGATGAGCTCATAGTCCTGGCCCTCCACCGGTGCGGCGGGGGGGGCGGCCCAGGCCAGGAGCGGGGCGGTTGCCAGCAGCATCAGCAACAGTCGGGGGAACAGCGTCATCGTGGGGAGTCTCCGTTGGAAAAACAGACGCCGACCTTGCGGCCGGCGTGTCTGCGTGGGGCAGTGCCGGGTCGCCGGGGCGACCGGCGGGATCAGGGTTGCGCGGCGGCGGTGGCAACCGTGGCGTCGTTGGCCCGATCATGCAGGCCCTGGATGTAACTGGCCAGCGCCTGGATCTCCTGGCTGGTCAGTGCGTGGCTGATCTGGGCCATGATCTTGAACTGGGTGGCATCCGTCTCGCCGGTCTGGCCTGCCTGGTAGCGCTGCAGACGTTGGGCGACATAGCCGGCATGTTGGCCGCCGATATGCGGATAGGCCGGGCCGGGGTTGCCCGCGCCGGTGGGGCCGTGACAGGCGATGCAGGCCGGAATGTTGCGGCTGGCGTCGCCGCCGCGGTAGAGCTTCTGGCCGACTTCGAAGAACTTCATGCCTTCATAGGGGCCCTCGCTGACCAGCGCGTCATCGGCCACGCCGGCGCCGGACTTCTGGGTAGCGAAGAAGGCGCCGATATCGCGCATGTCCTGCGGGGTAAGCCCCTGCACGAACGGCAGCATCGCCGCGACTGCGCCTTCGTTGCGCTGGCCATTGGCGATCAGGGCCATTTCCTTGGCGATATAGCGTTCGCTCTGGCCCGCCAGGCGCGGGTAGATCTCCACCGCCGAATTGCCGTCGGCACCGTGGCAGGCGGCGCAGGTGGACGCCTTGGCCTCGCCGGCCTTGGCATCACCGGGTTTGGTCTTGCTGAAGTCGATCTCCAGCGAAGCGGTCTGTACTGGCGCATTGTCCGGCACGGGAGTGACCGAGCTCTGCGCAAAGGCGACGGCGGCGATTACGGGGACTACCAGTGCTGCAACGGCAAGAACACGAGCATGGCGCATGCTGAAGCTCCGTGTGGACCGGGCCGGGCGGGGCTTTCCGCCGGCATCGCCCGGATTATCAACGGCGTTTTGCGGCACGGTCAACGAAGCAGTGCAGCAAAATCGATCCGGTCGGTGGTCCCGGGACAGCGGCCAGGCCGACGCGCGGCGCCGCAACATGCGATCCTATGCACATGTCATTGCTCATCGAACGCGCCCGTTACCACCTTTCCGCCCACAATGCCCGGCAGTTGCCGCCGGATCTGGGGGCCGAAGTGGCATTTGCCGGCCGCTCCAACGCCGGCAAGTCCAGCGCGCTCAACGCGCTGACCCGCCAGAACTCCCTGGCCCGTGTCTCCAAGACCCCGGGCCGCACCCAGCAGCTCGTATTCTTCGAGGTGACGCCAGACGCGCACCTGGTCGATCTGCCCGGTTATGGCTACGCCAAGGTGCCGCTGGACCTGCAGGCCCATTGGCAGGCCTTCATCGACCAGTACTTCCGCACCCGCAATGCCCTCAAGGGCCTGGTGGTGGTGATGGATATCCGTCATCCGCTGAAGGACTACGACCGGCAGATGCTTGGCTATGCGGTGCAGCGTGGTCTGCCGGCGCATGCCTTGCTGACCAAGGCCGACAAACTGGGCCGTGGCCAGCAGATGCAGACCCTGCAGAAGGTGCGCAAGGAGCTGCACTCGATCTTTGGCGACACGGTCAGCGTGCAGACCTTCTCAGGCGAATCGCGCCAGGGCGTGGACGAAGCACGCGGCATCATCGGCGGCTGGCTGGGCTTGAATCCGCCGGCAGCGGACGGTGCAGGTGAAGCAGCAGCTGTGTGAGTTGTGGGAGCGGCGTAAGCCGCGAAGCTGGTGGTCTGCCAGACCTGGGTACATGCAAAACGCCGCCTCGATCAAGGCGGCGTTTTTGTTTTTGTGCTTTCCAGGTTGTTGTGCGATTCGAGGCCAAAGCCAAAGCCAAAGCCAAAGCTGCCCTCACCCCTACCCCTCTCCCGTAAACGGGAGAGGGGACAGCAACGGCAGCAGCAACAGCAACAGCTACAGCCAAAGCCAAAGCAACAGCTACAGCCAAAGCCAAAGCAACGGCAGCAACAGCAACAGCATCACTTCAACGGCGAAAACTCGTTCGGCACCCACGCAAACGCTTCGCCTTCGCGACGCACATGCCCCAGCCCCGGGAACGGCAGGTGCGCACCGGCCACCCACCAGCCTTTGTCGGATGCTTCGGCCATCAGCTGGTGGCGGCTGGCAATCGCAGCGCCGCGGTCGCTGTCGGCTTCGAATGCGGCGTCCGGGCGGGCGAACTGCACGGCATGGAAATGCACGATGTCGCCCCATACCAGCAGCTGTTGGCCGCTGCCACCCTCAAGCAGATACGAGACATGGCCGGGGGTATGGCCGTGGCTGTCCAGCGCGGTGATCCCTGCCGGCAGGGGCTCACCCGGACCGAACCGGTGCAACTTGCCGGCGGCCACATAAGGCGCCACCGCCTTGCGGGCCAGGCCAAACGCGAACCGCAGTGGCTGCGGGGCGGTGGTTTCGCTGGTCGGATCGAGCCAATAGGCGGCATCGGCCTGCGACAGCCATACCGTGGCTTTCGGGAAAGCCGGCTTGCCCTGTGCATCCAGCAGGCCGCACATATGGTCCGGATGGGCGTGGGTCAGCAGCACGTCATCGACCTCGGCCGGGTCGTAGCCGGCGGCACGCAGGTTGCCCAGCACCTGGCCCAGGCCGATATCAGCGCCGAAGCATTGCGCGGTGCCGGTATCGATCAAACTCAGGTGATCGCCGCGGCGTACCAGATAGGCGTTGACCGCGGTCTGCAGGCCTTTGCCATCTTCCGGTACATAGCCATGTTCAAGCAGGCGGGTGACCGCGCCGGGATCAATCCCGACCAGCTGCTGGCGTCCCAATGCCACCACGCCGTCAAACAGGGCGGTGACCTGCAGCTCGTCGATCTGCTGGTGATGGACGCCGGCAACCTGCTGTTGCACGGCATGCGTGCTGCGTGCCTGCGCAACGCAACTGACGGCGAGGATCATCAAGGCCGCGAGAGGGAAATGGGGGCGGATATACATCGGGGGTTCCTGCGAGTACGGCAGTGCCGCGGGACCCTCATGCTGCGCCGACGTGCCGCCGCGTTTCGCTCACAATGGCGCGCGAAACGCTCGCTTCGCGCTCAGCTGTTGCCGATTGCCGCCGGCTCCAACCCGTAACGCGCGGCAAACCGTTTGCTGAAGCTGGCCAGTGAACGGTAACCGGCGCGTGCTGCCACGGTCTTCAGTGGCAGGCGGGTGGTATAGAGCAGCTGCATGGCATGGGCCAGTCGTGCATCAACCAACAGTTCACGGATGCTGAGATGTTCGCTCGCCAGCCGTCGCCGCAGGGTGGCGCCGCTGATGCCAAGCTGCGATTCAAAGTCCCGCGATTGCCAGTCGCGTTCCGGCTGCGCGGCAACCAGGTCGCGGATGCGGTCGCCCAGACCGGGTTCGGGCGCAAGCAGCAGGCTGCCATGGCCGCGCCGGCAGAACGCCAGCACCAGCGCGGCCAGGGCCAGCCTTGCTTCCGTGTACTGGCCGTGCTGCAAGGCCTGCCGCCATTGCAGCAGGGCGGCACCATGGGCGGCCAGCGGCAGGCGTGCCAGCGCGGGGCCGGCATCGGGCAGGGCGTCGGTCCACAAGGCACGGGCCGCAGCCAGTACTTCCGGGCAGAGCGGTACGATCGCGCTCAGGTACAGGCCGCTGTGCGGGTCCGGAATATTGACCACATCGATGCGGCTGCGGCGGGTGATCAGGAACAGATCGCCGGGGCCGAATTCAAGTGACTGCTGTGCAGTGCGGGCCTGTTTGCGCCCCTGCAGCAGGATGGCGAGCTGGGGCTGCGGGATGTCCACCGAACTGGCGCCGTGTTCGCGGCGCGCGGTGATGCAGGCATACCCTTCGGCGCGCTGGCAGTCGACCAAGGAAGACAGCTGGGCCAGCAAAGCGGGCGTGGCGTCGCTCTCTGCGTTCATCGCTTACACCGTGATCTGGAACAGGTGGCCGATGGCTGCGGCCGCAGCCATCGCCAATGCGCCCCAGAACACCACCCGCAAGGCGCCACGCACCACGGGTGCTCCGCCAGCCTTCGCCGCCAACGCGCCGGTGATGCAGAGCCCAACCAGGGTCGCCGCGGTGGTTATTTCCGCCACGCGTGCCGGGGCAGCCAGCAATGCAGTCAGTACCGGCAGGGCGGCGCCGACGACGAATGCGCTGGCCGATGCGGCGGCGGCCTGCAGCGGTCGGGCACGCAGTTCCTCGGTGATGCCCAGCTCGTCACGCGCATGGGCGGCGAGGGCATCGTGTGCGGTCAGCTGCTCGGCCACCTGCTGCGCCAGCTCGGGGCTGAGTCCGCGGCGGCGATAGATGCCGGCAAGTTCCTGCAGTTCGCTATGCGGGTCTTCATGCAGTTCGCGGCGTTCCATGGCCAGGTCGGCGTGTTCGGCATCGGCCTGGGACATCACCGAGACATATTCGCCGGCCGCCATCGACATGGCGCCGGCCACCGTGCCGGCCACCCCGGTGGCGAGGATGGCCGAGGGGCTGGCGCCGCTGGCGGCCACGCCGACCACCAGGCCGGCGACCGAGACAATGCCGTCGTTCGCCCCCAGTACGGCGGCACGCAGCCAGCCTACACGCTCCGAACGGTGGGTTTCACGATGGTGGCTGCGGCTCATGCGCACAGTGTAGGGCCAGTGCAACGGCCATCGCGGAATGACTCGCAGGCGCAGTAGCCGGGCCGGTCAAGTCTGCTTTTATAGGATGCTGAAAACCGCTGCCGTGACACGATGGCAATGTGCGCCGCGATATAGTGCGCCCTTGCGATGGCGGGGGTTGGCCCCCACCTTCCCGCCCTGCCCAGAATTCTGTGAGCCTGCCCTTGTCGAGCCCGAGCCACGTCGCTGATACCCCCATCACCCACCGCGACCAGTTGGTCCAGAGCATTGCCTCGGGTGAAAAGCCCAGGTCGCAATGGCGGATCGGCACCGAGCACGAGAAGTTCGGGTTTCGCCTGGATGACCTGCGTCCACCCACCTTTGAAGGCGAGCGCGGCATCAATGCGCTGCTCAACGGCCTGACCCGCTTCGGCTGGGAGCCGGTGCAGGAGAACGGCAATACCATCGCCCTGCTGCGCGACGGCGCCTCTGTGACGCTGGAGCCGGCCGGGCAGCTGGAGTTGTCTGGCGCCGCGCTGGAAACCCTGCACCAGACCTGCGTGGAAACCGGCAGCCACCTCAATGAAGTGGCGCAGGTGGCCGGCGAGCTGCAGCTGGGTTTCCTGGGCATGGGCTTCCAGCCCAAGTGGACCCGTGCCGACATGCCGTGGATGCCCAAGGGCCGCTACCAGATCATGAAGAGTTACATGCCCAAGGTCGGTTCGCTCGGCCTGGACATGATGACCCGCACCTGCACGGTGCAGGTCAACCTGGATTACGCCAGCGAAGCGGACATGGTGAAGAAGTTCCGCGTGTCCTTGGCCCTGCAGCCGATTGCCACCGCGCTGTTCGCCGACTCGCCGTTCACCGAAGGCAAGCCCAACGGCTACCTGAGCTACCGCTCGCATATCTGGACCGACACCGATCCGGACCGCACCGGTATGCTCGATTTCGTGTTCGAGGATGGTTTCGGCTACGAGCGCTACGTCGACTATCTGTTGGACGTGCCGATGTATTTCTCCTACCGCGATGGCATCTACCACGACGCCAGCGGACAGAGCTTCCGCGATTTCCTGCAGGGCAAGTTGCCGGTGTTGCCGGGCGCGTTGCCGACCCTGCGTGACTGGTCGGACCACACCACCACCGCCTTCCCGGAAGTGCGGTTGAAGAAGTATCTGGAAATGCGCGGTGCCGACAGTGGCCCGTGGAGCCGCATCTGCGCGCTGCCGGCATTCTGGGTGGGCCTGCTGTATGACGAAACGGCGTTGAACGCGGCCTGGGATCTGGTCAAGGACTTCAGCCTGGCCGAGCGCAACGTGCTGCGCGACGGCGTGCCGAAGCAGGCGATGAACCTGCCGTTCCGCAACGGCACGGTGCGCGACCTGGCGCGTGAGGCGCTGGCGATTTCGCGTGATGGCCTGCGCCGTCGTGCCGCGCTCAATGCCGATGGCCAGGACGAGACGCGCTTCCTGGATGTGCTGCAGGAGATCGTGGACTCCGGCAAGACCGCGGCCGAGCGCAAGCTTGAACTGTTCCATGGCCGCTGGAATGGCAGCGTGGATCCCCTGTTCGGCGAATTTGCGTATTGATTGAAGCGGGCGATCAAGCCGAGGGTCTATTCTTCGGGGTCGGCCTTGCTCCGCTGTCATTCCCGCCAATGCGGGAATGACAGTGCCGGCGTAATTGCTAGACTGCGGCCTCATCCCCTGGAGTCAGGCGCATGGGCAGCACGACAGAAGAAATCGTCTTCTATACCAACCCGATGTCGCGCGGCCGCATCGTGCGTTGGATGCTTGAGGAATTGGGCCAGCCGTATCGCACCGAGGTGCTGGAGTACGGCCAGAGCATGAAAGGCCCGGAGTTCCTCGCCATCAACCCGATGGGCAAGGTGCCGACCCTCGTCCACCGTGGCGTGGTGGTGACCGAAGCTGCGGCGATCTGTGCCTATCTTGCCGATGCGTTTCCCGCTGCGGGACTGGCGCCCGCCTTGGATGATCCGCTGCGCGGCAGTTACCTGCGCTGGTTGTTCTTCGCCGCCGGACCGGTGGAAGCCGCTGTCAGCGCCAAGGCCCTGGGCCTGCTTGCCCCGCTGGAGAAGGCCGGCACCGTGGGCTACGGCAGCTTCGAGCAGACCATCGATACCCTGGAGCAGCTGGCCGCATCGGCGTCGCCGTGGCTGCTTGGCGAGCGCTTCAGTGCGGCCGATGTCTATGTCGGCAGCCAGATCCTGTGGGGACAGATGTTCAAGAGCATGCCTGCGCGCGACGCATTTGCAGCTTATGGCGAACGCCTGCGCGGCCGCCCGGCCTGGCAGCGGGCAAGCGCACTGGATGATGCGCTGATCCCGCCGCGCGACTGATGCGCAGGTCCTTGCCCTGGCTGGTCCTGCTGGTCGGTGTAGCCAGTACCGTGACCGCCGCTGCGGCGGAACTGGCGTCGCTGGATTGGTTGCTGGGCAACTGGCAACGCACCGGCATGGCAGCAGGTACCAGCGGCGCTGAGCAATGGCGTCGCCAGGCGGATGTCCTGGAAGGCGAGGGCCGCAGCTATCGGCAAGGCGAACTGCGGTTCCAGGAGCGCCTGCGCATCATCGATGAAGGCGGGCAGCTCTACTACGTCGCCGATGTTGCAGGGAATCCCGCGCCGGTCAGGTTCGCGCTGGTGGAGCAGGGCGCGCAGTCGGTGGTGTTCGAGAATCTCCAACATGACTTCCCGCAGCGGATCGCCTACCAACGCAACGGCCGGCAGCTGACGGCTACCGTCTCCGCCGGTGAGCGTGTGCAGGTATTCCGGTTCGAGCAGGCCGCGCAGCCGACTGACTGAGCGGCGGCCGAGGTCACCGCCCCCACGCTAGAATCCGGGTTCCGTGATGAAGGGACGCCCGGTGTCGCCATTCAACCTGTTCCAGCGCCTGTCGCAGGCGCCAACCAACCCGAAGGCCGAGCCGGTGTCGCGGACCTTCGATGTGGCCGAACTGTATGAAGGACCGGTGCAGTTGACCGGCGGCGCCGATGCCGCGCCACTGGCGCTGGACGAGAAGCTGCGGCAGGCCTACTTCTGGATCGTCAACAACGCCATCATCAGCCCGCATTACGACATCGAGTACCACGCCGGTCCATCGGCCAGCTTCAATGTGGGCGATACCCGCCGCCAGCTGACCTTGCCCTCGGCGCAGAGCTATTCCAGTTACGTGCTGCTGCCGCTGCTGACCTTCGCCACCCGCCGCAAATGCCTGTTCGTCGGCGGCCCCGGCCGTGGCAAGACCGCCAGCGCGATCCTGATGGGCGTACTTGCCGGTTACCCGGTGCGCGAGGTGCGCCGTGCCATGCAGCATGGTCACCCGCAGATGACCATCGCCGACCTGCTCGGCAATCCGTTGCCGGCCGACCTGGTCGCCGCACAGGACATGTCGCAGATCCGCATCGCCTGGCGCAGTTGGTTGGGCATGCGGGTCAAGATCATCGACGAGTACAACCGCATCCCCACCCGCACCCAGAGCGCGCTGCTGACGGTGATGGGGGACAACTACGCCGAAGTGCTCAACCAGGTCTACGAATGCCCGGAATCGGCGTGGTACCTCACCGCCAACGACGACCGTGGCGGCGGCACCTACCAGGTGATCGAAGCCCTGCGCGACCGCATCGACGTGGTGGTGCAGGCATTGGCCTTCAATCCGCGTTTCCTGGAAGAGATGCTGCTGCGCATCGAGCAGAACATCCGTCCGGAAGAAGTGGTGCCGCGCGAGATCATCTTCAGCGAGGAGGAAGGCGAGCAGATGCTGCAGCAGATCCGCGCGGTGGAAGTGCCGCAGGATGTGCGCAGGCGCATCGAGTTCTTCAGCAGCCAGTTCGAGTTGATGGAGACCGCGGGTGCGCAGTTCGAATACCTGACCAAGGACACCGTGCGCCTGGCCGGCGTTGACTGGGCCCAGGCCATTGCCGCCGATTCCGGCCGTGATCGCATGAAGGACCTGGGTTGCCAGACCCGCAATGGCTTGTCGGTACGCAACCTGATGACCTTGCTGATGTTCGCCAAGGCACTGGCGTGGTTCCGTGGCAATGCCGCGGTCGCCCTGGATGATGTGCGCCAGGTATTGCCGTTCGTGCTGAACGACAAGCTGCAGCCCGATCTGGATGCGCCGTTCTTCGCCCTGCCGGAGAATGCCGCTTACCGCAGCGACCGGCTCAGCTGGCTGCGCTGGCTGCTGGACAGCTCCAATGCCGAGTACGATCGCCTGGACCTGGACCGCAAGGATCCGGTCGGCGAGCTGTCGGCGCAGTTCGCACGCGGGCTGGATGGCGTCAGCGAACGCGAGACGCGTGCGCGCCTGACCCGCATCGAGCGCCTGGTGGAGGAACGGGTGAAGGGCCGCAAGCTCTACGGTCATCTCTACGACGATCTGCTCAAGCTCAAGTACCTGCACCAGCGCTACACCAATTACCTGCATTGGCAGCAGGCGCGCTGAGGTGCTGTCACCCGCACTGACCAGCCTGCTGGCATCGCGCCGCAGCCTGCTCAACCAGCAGGTTGCCGAAGCAAGGCAACGTTGGCCCACCCTGGATACCGCAGCGTTCTCGGGCTTCGTCGAGCAGACGCTGGACCCGTTGTGCGTGGCGCTTGCTGCAGCGGACGAAGCGGCAATGCCGGCGGCCACCGAAGTCGCGTTCGAGCTGGGCCTGGAATTGGTGGCGCAGGGACTCGCAGGACCGGCAGCTCGCCTGCCGTGGATCGATGCGGCGTGGCAGCAGCTGGCAGTGCCGGCAGCGCCGTTGATTGCGCTTGCCCCTCTGGAAACGCTGGGTGCACTCAGCAATGCGGTCGTGCGCATGCACGAGGTGCCGGGCGTGCGCGTCGACGCATGGTTGCAGCGCATGGTGGCATTGGCACCGCGTTGCGACAGCACGGTGGCCTTGCGCAGCGTCGGCGCGCTGTGTGCATGGCAAGCCGGCATGGCGCATCTGCGCGAGGCGGCGTTGGCGCAGGCCGATGGTCTGCCTGCCGACTTGGCGGCGGACGCATTGGGCGTCGACCAAGCGCAGTGGCCGTCGCTGCGCAGCCAACTCGGCAGCGAGCGCTGGTGGCACCCGCAGGGTGCAGCGGCGAGCGCGCAGGGGCAGACGGTGGGCGGATTCACCGGGCTTGGCGGCCCTTTCGCCGCGCCGCCGGAGCTGCGCGCCAGCGTGGAAGGTTTCATTGCCCGTAGCGGCGACCGCCATTACCTGCTGATCGCCGATGCCTTCGGTGGCGTGGTGTTGCCCGCCAGTGCAGCAGAGTTTGCTGCGGCGCGGACCACGCCTGCCACGCAGCTTTCATTCGACAGCCAGGGCGCGCGCATAGGCACGACTGCCATCGCTTACGCCGCACCCGCTGATGGCCTTGTGGCGGTGACTGGACCGGCCGGCATCGCCCTGTATTCGCCATGGTCGCACCACGTGCGCCTGCTACCGGGCGCGGCATGAGCAGCACCGAACAGGAAAGCCTGCTGGCCAGTTGGCGCGCCGCCTGGCCGCTGGCGCTGGCTGACTGGAGCCGTTTCACCCGGCTGCAGGATCCACGGCTGTGCGCCAGCAGCGTCGAGGCGGCGAAGGAAGGCCTGAGCGGCAGCTTCGCGATGATCCGCCTGGCTGACCAGCGGGTGGTGATCGATCTGCCGCAGGTGCAGCGGCTGGGGTTGCAGGACCACGCCCGCGAAATCCTCGCCCACGAGATCGGCCATCACGTGCTGGCACCTGCGACTGCAACGGATCACGCGCGGCTGCTGGCGCGTATCCGTCGCGCGCTGCCGACGCTGGAAGCGCACGCGCCGATGGTCGCCAACCTCTACACCGACCTGTTGATCAATGACCGCCTGCAACGCCAATGCGGCCTGCGCATGGCCGCGATCTACCAGCGCCTTGCGGCAGGTGCCAACGGCAGTTCACCGTTGTGGCAACTGTACATGGGCATCTATGAGCAGTTGTGGCAGCAGCCGGCCGGCAGCCTCGGTGGACCAGCGCTGGAGGATGCCGGCCTGCGCGGCGATGCCTGGTTGGGCGCGCGGGTGATCCGCACCTATGCCGGCGAGTGGATGGAGGGCGCCAGCCGTTTCAGCGCCTTGCTGTTGCCGCACTTGCTGGAGACGATCAGTGACGCGCGCGTCGACGCGCTGATGGATACCCGCCATGCCGGGCATGGCAGCCAGCCGGTGGGACTGGACCGGCTGGAAGAAGACGAACTCGCACCGGTGCTGCATCCGGCGCTCGATCCGCGGATCACCGGTGAGGAAGATGCTGACGCGGTAGACGTGGTGGCGGAGGACGCATTGCTGACCAGCACGCCCGGCCACGGCCAGACCCGTGAGCCGTTCGAATACGGCGAAATCCTGCGTGCGGCCGGACTGGACATGGACCCGCAGCAATTCGCGGTGCGCTATTACCGCGAGCGCGCCTTGCCGCACCTGATCCGTTTCCCGGTCAGCCCGCAGCCGCAGGCGCAGGAGCTCGAACTTGAAGGGCTGGAGCCCTGGGAGCCCGGCGATCCGCTGGATGCGGTGGATTGGCTGCAGACCGTGATGCAGTCGCCCACCGTGGTGCCGGGCGTGACCACGGTGCAGCGGGTGATGGGGCCGGCGCCGGGCAACGAGCCTGCCAATGAACCGATTGATCTGGACCTGTACGTGGACAGCTCAGGCTCCATGCCCGATCCGCAGCAGGTCACCTCCTGGCTGACCCTGGCCGGGGCGGTGATCGCGTTGTCGGCATTGCGTGCGGGTGCGCGCGTGCAGGCCACCTTGTGGAGCGGCAAACAGCAATGCCTGCACACCGATGGCTTCGTGCGCAGCGAGGACGACATCCTCAAGGTGCTGGTGGGGTATTTCGGCGGGGCGACCGCCTTTCCCATCCATCGCCTGCGCAGCACCTACGCACAGCGGCCGGCGGCTGCGCGAGCCGTGCATATCCTGCATATCTCAGATGACGGCATCACCACCATGTTCGAGCAGGACGAGCGTGGCAACAGCGGTTGGGATGTCGCCGCGCAGGCGCTGCGTGTGGGCCGGGCTGGCGGCACCATGGCGCTGAATCTCTACAGCCCCTTGCCGGCAAGCCTGGCCGATGCCAAAGGCTGGACCGCCGACCTGCTGCGCGCACGCGAGCAGGGCTGGGATATCCACGTCGTGCGCGACATGACCGACCTGCTGGCCTTCGCACGCGAATTCAGCCAACGCCATTACCAGCCACCGGGCGTGGCCGGCCGATGAAGACCACCTTACGGAACCACCCATGAGCAACAGCGCCCCGCTGGACGCCCTGCTGCGTCGCCTGATCGATACACCACCGGACTTCCTCGATCCGCCACGGCGCGGCCGCGAAGGGCAGCTGCACGCCGCCGCCGTGGTCAATGACGTGCTGGCGCTGCACGGCGTCGCCTTGCCTGCTGTGCTGCAGGCAAGCCTGTCCGGCAACCTGGCTGCGGTTACCGCCAACCAGCTGAGTCTGTCCGCGGTGATGGCCTGGCTGCTCGCTGATGAGGGCTGGCAGGCGCTGCGCTTCCCGCGTGAGGCGCTGCTGCCGGTATTTGCCGAGGCAGTGCCCGCGTTGGCAGCGGAGGCCGCAGTGAACCGCTATCTGCACGACCCGGATCGGCGCGAGGAACTGGTGCGTACAGCCATCGCGCGGCTGGGCCTGCTGCCTGCGGGTGAAACCGCTGCCCAGGCAGCTGATCGCCTGGCCAGCGTCAGCAGCGTCGAGCGCCGTCGCCTGCTGGAAGCCAGCCGCGCCGCTGAAGCGCGCGCACGTGCCATCCGCGAGGCGCTGGCACGCAAGGCCGCCGAGGAGTCGGCGGACAAGTGGACGCGCGAGTGAACGCGCTGGTGGACGTGCAAGTGAACCGGGACCCCCACGACGGCGAGCGCTATCCCACCCTGAGCGAAGCGGGCAGGGCGATGCTGCAGCGGATGCGCGAGCATCCGGCGGCACCGCGTTACCGCAACCAGAGTGGCAATCGACTGCTCGCCGCCGAAGTGCAGCAACTGCGCGCGTACGAGCACGACATCCTCGGCGCGGGTTTCCAGTGGCAGCCGGGTTCACCGCCACCGTGGCTGCAGGGCTTTGTCGAGGATGTGGAGGCACAGGTGCCGTATTTCCGCGCGCGCGGGCATGCTGCATGCTTCGAGGACATCGCCACCACCCATCGCGGTGACCTGGCTGCCGACATCGCCCAGTTCGTTCCCGATCCGCTGCCGTTGCAGCGGATGATGAACTTCCGCACCACCGGCACCACAGGGCATCCGCTGGTGCTGCCCTCGCATCCGGTGGTGGCCGCACGCTATCTGGCCTATCACAAGCGCGCACTGGCCCGGTTTGGTGTGCAGCTGCGCAATGGCCAGGGGCAGATGGGGGTGATGCTGCTGGGCATGCAGCAACGTTGTTTCACCTATGTGTCGGTGACGCCTAGCATGGGCGAATCGGGGCTGGCCAAGATCAACCTGCATCCGGATGAGTGGCGTCATCCGGATGACCGCGCGCGCTATATCGATGCGCTGCAGCCGGAGGTGATTGCCGGTGATCCGATCTCCTTCGCCACCTTGTTGGAGTTGGGACTGAGCCATCGGCCCCGCGCGTTGCTGTCGGTGTCGATGGCCTTGTCGCCGGGCCTGCGGCAGGCCTTGCAACAACGATTCGACTGCCCCGTACTGGACATTTACTCGATGAACGAAGCCGGTCCACTCGCGGTGCATGATGCCGCCGCCGGTGGCCACGTGCTGCTGCAGCCGGGCATGTATGTGGAAGTGCTGGACGATGCCGGTCGTGCAGTTGCCGATGGACAGGTCGGTGAGATCACCTTGACCGGTGGTTTCAACTTCTGCCTGCCGCTGCTGCGTTACCGCACCGGCGACCGTGGCGCGCTGGCGATGTGCGGCGATGTGCCGATGATTGTCGACCTGCAGGGCAGGCGACCGGTACGCTACCGCACCCGCAGCGGTCGCTGGATCAACAACATCGACCTGACCCACGCCTTGGCGGCGCTGCCGCTGTCGCGCTTTCGCGTGCATCAAGGCGGCGATGGCAGCGTGAGCCTGCATCTGCCGGTCGCCGAGGCCGGTTACGCACAGCAGGCGCAAGCAGCCCTGCAACACACCCTGGACGACCTGCCGGTGCAGGTCGTGCTGATGCACGCGGAGGACAAAGTGCTGCAATACACCACCGATCTCAACCAAGGCCTGGGCGCATGACCGCACTGGAAATCGCCGCCAACGCCTTCGCCACCGCATCCATCCTGTTTGCGGCACGCAACAGCGTGCACACCTGGTGGACCGGCATCATCGGTTGCTCGCTGTTCGGCCTGCTGTTCTGGCATACCCAGCTGTATGCTGATGTGCTGCTGCAGGTGTTCTTCGTCGTGGCCAGTATGTTCGGCTGGTGGAACTGGCATGCCAGTGTCAGCCATGCGGCACTGCCGATCAAGCGCACGCCGTTGCGCAGTTTTGCGCTGATGGGCGCAGGTGCGCTGCTGGCCGGTGCTGCTTACGGACTGGTGCTGCATCGCTTCACCGACGCCTACGCGCCGTTCGCCGATTCTTCGGTGCTGTGCCTGTCGGTGCTGGCGCAGCTGCTGCTGATGCGCAGGCGCATCGAGACCTGGCCGGTGTGGGTGCTGGTCAACACCATCGCGGTCCCGCTGTACGCCTCGCGCGGGCTCACCCTGACGTCCGTGTTGTATGCGGCGTATTGGATCAACGCCTGGTTGGCCTGGCGGCATTGGCGCCGGCTGTGGCGCGAGCAGGGCGCGGCTGCGTGAGCACGCTGCGGGTCGGTCTGGTAGTGGGCAAGTTCTGCCCGCTGCATCGCGGCCACCAATTCCTGTTGGATCATGCACAGGCCGCTTGCGAGCGCCTGATCGTGGTCAGTTATACCAAGCCCGAGTTCCCTGGCATGGGGCCTGCGCGACGCGAGGCCTGGCTGCGAGCGCTGTATCCGAATGTGGAGCACTGGGTGCTCGATGACAGCCGCCTTGCCGCACATTGCCAAGGTCTGGGGCTGGCTGCGCGGTGCCTGCCGCACAACGATGCGGATGACGAGGTGCATCGTTTGTTCATGGCCTGGCTGCTGCGCGAGGTGATCCAGAGCGAGGTGGATCTGGTGTTCACCAGCGAGGACTACGGGACCGGTTTCGCTGCAGTGCTGTCGCAGCAACAGCAACTGCATGGCGGCCGCGCGGTGGCGCACGTTGAGGTCGATCCGGCACGGCGCGGCGTGCCGGTATCGGGCACTGCAGTGCGCGCGGACCTGCATGCGCAGCGGCAGCAGCTGGCACCGCAGGTGTATCGCGATTTCGTCAGGCGGGTGGTGTTGCTGGGCGGTGAATCCACCGGGAAGTCAACGCTGGCGCGGACGCTGGCCACGCGCTGCGACAGTGTCTACGCGGCCGAATATGGTCGCGAGCTATGGGAGGCGCAGGATGGGCAGTTGCAGGAGTCGGATCTGTTGCATATCGCCCAGACCCAGGTGGCGCGGGAGGAAGATCTGCTGGGTGCCGCCACCGGCTGGCTGGTCTGCGACAGCTCGCCGTTGACCACCTTGTTGTACGCCGAGGCGATGTTTGGTCGCGCCGATCCGTGCTTGCTGGAATTGTCGCAGCGTCGCTATGACCTGGTGTTGCTGTGCGACCCTGATGTTCCATTCGTGCAGGACGGCACCCGCCGCGACGAGGCGTTCCGGCGCTGGCAGCATGCCTGGTATCTGCGTGAGCTTGGCAGCCGGCAGATTCCTTTCCGCCAGTTGGGCGGCGATTGGCAGCAGCGTGAGACGGCGGCGCTGGCGGCGATGGCCGAGCTGCAGCCGGATGGGGATGCAGCCACATCGCGGCCAGCGCTGTTGGTTCAATAACGCGCGGCTACCAGTGGCGCGTCCGCCCATTGCCAGGCTGCTGCTTGTTGGCGTTTGCTTTCGGCCGCTGCATTGGCTTGGCCCAACATCTGTTGTGCCTGTGCCAGTCCGAACAGCGACCAGCCATTGGCCGGATAGGTCTTCAGGTCCTGACTGAAGGCTTCGGCTGCGGATTCCGCATCACCTGCGTCCAGCAGCGCGGCGCCCAGGTAGGGGCGCACCGGCAGCGGCCAGTCGGCGGGCTCGTTGTAGGCCAGGGCATCTTCGGCGGCTGCGGCCTCCCGCAATGCAGTGATGGCAGCGCCGTGCTTGCCTTGTGCGCGTAGCAGCTCGCCACGCAGGAGCGCATCGGCCACACGCAGCACGCCGTCGGCATGATTGATGTCGAAGAAGCTTACCTGCGCCATTGCCGTATCCGCGGCGATGGCATGCAGGGCGTCGGCGTCGCGTGTTGCTTCGGCCAGTGCGCCCTTGCGGGCATGCGCCATGCCGCGGGCGAAGTGGCGGATCGCGGCAGGATAGGGAAGTTCGGCTGCGGTGCTGGTGTCAGCGAGGATGCCATCCCAATCACCGAAGCGGACTTGGGTAAGCAGCGGTGCCACCACGAACTGCTGCATGAACTGCATCGGCGCCTCGCCCATGGCCGCGCGGTCCGCCCGATCGGCCGTCTGTCTGGCGGCCTGCATGGACAGCGTGCGCGAGCCGGTCAGTCCCGTGGTCATCGTCGCGAAATGCCAGTTGTGTGGCACGTAGCCCAGCGGATAGACGCCGTTGCTGCCACGGCAGACTGCAAGGAAATCCTTGTCGGCGGTAGTGGCGGAAAGATTGGTCATCGTCGCATCGTGGTAGCGGCCCACACGGATGTAGATATGCGCAGGCATGTGCACCAGGTGGCCGGATCCCGGTGCCAGCGCAGCCAGCGCATCTGCGTAGGGCTCGGCACGCTTGGGCTCGGGCGAGGATTCCATGGCGTGGATGTAGTAATGCATCGCGCCGATATGGCGCGGGTTGCGCGCCAGCACGCGCTCCAGCTCGCCGACCAATGCCTGGGTGAACTCGGCGGGCTTGCCATCCTGCCAATAAGCCCATGGTGAGAGATCCATCAAGGCCTCCGCGTACATCGTTGCGGCATCATCGTCTTCAGGGAACTTAGCGACCACCCCAGCCATCGCATCGGCGTAGTTGCGATCCAACTGCTTGCGGTCCTCCGGTGCAGGGTCGGCGTAACGCTTCTGTAGCGCCTGGATCAGCGCTTGATCGACGGGTCGCGCGCCAGTGGCAAGGGAGGCAGCACGCGCGGCCAATGCCGTGGCATCTTTGGCGGCTGCCGGGTCCATTGGCAGATTGATGTTTGGCCCAAGCACCAAGGCCTGGCCCCAGATGCATATTGCACATGCCGGGTCCAAGCGCGCGGCTTCGGCGAATGCACGTCCGGCAGCTTCATGGTTGAAGCCATAGGCCAGACGCAGGCCTTGGTCGAAGTAGCGCTGTGCCAGTGGCACCTTGCTGCCTATGTCGCGGTGCAGGTCGCCGAAGGTGTCGAACAACGGGAGTTCATTGGCATCTGCTGCCGGGGCCTTATTGGCAACGGCGGTTGCCTTGTCGGGAGCGTCGCAGCCCGACAGCGCTGCAACCACAAACAGGGATGGAAGCAGCAGGGACAAGGATCGACGGATCATTGTGGCTTCTCGGGGTGGATGGACGCGAAGATACTGCTGGCCGCGGCTGGAGGGTGATACGCCGCGATGAAAACCCCGTAAAAATTGCAGGCCGGAGAATCGCAATTACGGTGCGTTGCGGACGCCGGCCGTTTATTGCCGGATGGCGAGGTGCCGGCACGTATCGTGCCGGCCTGCCCGCAGATAGGCGAAGGCCAAGAAAAACTCATGCGTCGACCCAGTTCTACGCATTTGTCGCAAGTTCCTCCACGACGCACAGTTGCTGCACTTATTGGACAAGGCGCAGAGATGATGCAGAAGAAGGCAATTCGCAGGAGATTGCAGGTGGCGGCGATGGTGCTTGCCGGAGCGGCGTCGGCGGCGGCGTGGGCTGGACCGCCCGCGGACTGGACGACACCGATCAAGCCATTTCATATCGTCGACAACATCTATTACGTAGGCAGCGAGGGACTGGCGGCCTACCTGATCGTGTCGGAGCAGGGGGCGATCCTGCTGGATGCTCCGCTTGCTGCCAATGCGGATCAGATCGAGCGCAACATCGAAAGCCTGGGTGTGCCGCTGCATGATGTGCGGCTGTTGCTCAGCAGCCATGCCCATGCGGATCATGTCGGTGCGATGGCAGCACTCAAGCGCGACACCGGTGCACGTTATGCTGCCAGCGCTGGCGACCGTTGGGCGCTTGAGAACGGCAGGAACCAGGGCGACAACAACTACGGCATCCAGCCCTTCGATCCGATCAAGCTGGATGAGGTCGTCAGCGATGGGCAGAAGCTCCGGCTTGGTGACGTCGAGCTGACGGCGCATCTTACGCCCGGGCACACCGCCGGTTGCACCAGCTGGAGCATGACCGTGAACGACCGCGGCACGCCGCGCGAGGTGTTGTTCCTGTGCAGTATTACCGTCGCCGGCAATACGCTGGTTGGGAATCGCAGCTACCCGACTATCGCCGAGGATTTCCGCGCGACGTTTGCAAAGCTTGGCGCGATGCAGGCGGACATCGTCCTGAGCGGTCATCCCGACACCACCGGCATCCTGGAGCGGCAGGCGCAACGTGCCGATGGCGACGAGGATGCATTTGTGGACCCTGACCTGCTCGCCCGGCTGGTGGACGAGCACAAGGAGAGTTTTGAGGATGCCTTGAGCAAGGCGCGTTCCACTCCCCAGCGCCCTTGAGCAGGCGCCGCAGATTCCATCGGCAGACGAACCGCCTGAGATCTTCAGCGTAACCACGTAGTCCGGGTAAGCGCAGCGCACCCGGGGAATCGTTGAGTCAGATAGGGCGTTGATGTGCTTATTGCAATGCTTGTATGGGCACGCGACTTCGCTCCGCTCTGCGAGTTCCCGGGTGCGCTGCGCTTACCCGGGCTACGGCGTCTGCTCACTTCCATGCGACGGTTGGTTCACTCAAGCGCGAGTGCCTGCCGCAGGCCGGCCACATGGGCACGCCCGACCGGCAGCTCCCCGCCGCCATTGAGCACCAGCCAGTACCGACTGCCGCTACCGGAATGCAAGGTGCTGACATGGCGCAGGTTGACCAGGTAGGAGCGGTGACAACGGACGAAGTCCGGCGGCAATACCGCGCTCAGGCCCGCCAGTGACTTGTCGTGCAGCTCACTGCGGCCGTCGCGCATGCGCAGCTCGCTGTAGTCGCCGTCGGCACGGATCCACTGCACATCGGCCAGTTCGACCAGGGCCGTGCCCTGCGCGCGCCAGATGCCCAGGTAACGTGCGCGGCCTGAGCTGTAGCGGCCTACATCCAGCAGGCGCTCCAGTGCCTGGCCCAGGCGCTCACGCGAGAACGGCTTGGGCACGAAATCCAGCACGCCGTGCTCGAAGGCCTGCAGGGCGCGCTCGCGATGGGCCGATACGACCACGCAGTGATAACGGCCGGCGACGGCGCGGCGCAGCAGGTCAAAGCCATCTTCGCCGCCGAGGTTGAGGTCGAGCAGCAGACCGTCGTAGACGCTGCGCTGCAACCGGTCACCGGCGGTATCCAGATCGGCGACCGCATCGAAGCGCGCACGCGTGCCCGCGATTTCCGCACACAGCCGCAGCAGGCGCTGGCGGACCAGCGGCTCATCCTCGACGATCAATATGCGCATGTGAGCTCGATACGGCTGCACCAGTCGGCGCCGTCGGCGCCTTGGCTGTAGTGCCAGCGGTTGGGATGGGAGGCGGCCAGACTGGCCTCGATATAACGGGTGCCGGTGCCTTGGCCACGATGCGGTGCGGAGCCACGTGCGCTACGCAGTTCCAGAATCCAATGCTGCTTGTCGCGTTGCACGCGCAGGCGGAACGGTCGTTGCGCGCAGGCGACCGCGCCGGCATGGGTCAGCGCGTTCTCCACCTGCGCATGCAGCACGCCGGGCGGCAGCGACAGTTGCAGGTCGTCGGCGTCCACCTCCAGCGTCATCGGTTGGTCCAGGGCCTGGCCAACGATGTCCAGATGGTTGCGGCACAGGGCCAGCTCTTCACTCAATGGAACGCTCTGGCGACTGCTGCTCTCGCGCAAACGGTCGAACTGTTCGGCCAGTGACTCGACCAGGCGGCTGGCCTTGGTCGGGGCTTGTTCGATCAGTTCCTGCAGGCAGGTGAGGGTATTCATCAGCCAATGTGGTTGGATGCCACGCTGCAGCAACTGCAGCGACAGGCTTGCACGCTCTTCGCGCAGGCGGGCGTTGTGCAGGTCCAAGGCCCGCACCTGCTCCGCATGGCAGAGCAGCAGGAAGCCCACCAGCACCGCGAGCAGCAGGAAGTAGGGACCATCGAGGAAGGCCCCGGGGGCAAACAACAAGGCCAGTACGCCGGCGACCAGCAGGGCCAGGATCGGCCAGCGTTCTTCGCGTTCACCTTTGGCCCGCAGCAGCAGCGCAGACGAGGCCAGCAGGCTCAGCAGGAGTGCTACCGCCGAGCGGATATCGAAGCTGGGCAGCAGCACGGCGGCCAACACCAGCGCGGTCGCGTAAGCGATGCCCAGGCCCTTGGGAACGGTAACGCCATAACGTCGGGCAAGATAGGCAGGCAGCAGCATGGCCGCTGCCACGTGCAAGGCCAACAGTGCATAGAGGCGCAGGCCGTGCCATGGATAGACGTAGCCGAGCAACGGCCGCCAGCCTTCGACCACCGGCAATGCAATTCCAACCGCGCACAGCGCGAGCAACAGTCGTCCGCCAGGCATCTGCGGCCGGCCGTGCTGTAGCGCAAGGAAGTACAGACAGGCTGCTGCGAGTGCGCCGGTGGCGAGGGCAGCGATCAACCAAGGCAGGACCATGCGCTGGTACAACACCACGGCCGGTGCCACTGCTACCAGGGCATCGGCGCTGTACAGGCCGAACTGCTGGTGGTGGCTGGACGCGAGCACCAGCAGTTCGTCGCTGCCCGTGGGCGAGGAAGGCGGCAGTACGCGGGTAATGTCGACCAGGCCGGGCTGCTCCTGCTCGGCGCTGATGCCGACGACGCCGTTGCCCAGCATCGGTTGGCCGTTCCAGTACAGCTGGATGGCGCCACGTAGTGACAGGCGCAGGGCGCGGCCAGCATCGTCCGGCTGGGTGGACGCGGGCGATTGCCAGCGCAGCCAGTACGGGCCGCGCCAGCTGGCCAGCGTTTGTTGATCGATGGGCTGCCAATGGATGTCGGCGGGCGGCGAGGTCGGCAAGCTACCCGCGGCGGTCACGCTGGCGGGTGCCATCTCTCCGCTCAGTACTTGCACGCTGTTGACGTCGCGCAGCAGCACAGCCAGCCACGCGGCGACCGCGAAGACCAGCACGGCCAGTACGCTCAGGATTCGTAGGATCGGCATGGGCCTATCGTATCGGCTGCGCGGAGACGCTGGGCGGTGAGTTGGAGCCGTTCGGCGGACGCGCGCCCCGCAGGCACCGTTGGGGGAGGGATGCTGGCTCCGTGGCAAAGGCGACGGGAGCTTTCTCCGGGTTGCAGAGGCCACGGCAACACCTACCTTCCCTCCCGATAGGAGCCCGCCATGTCCATCAACTCTTCATCTGTTTCCACTGCCCGTCATCCTTGCCTGCAGTTCTCGGCGGCTTCTTCCACTGCATCGCTTGTCGCTGCGCATCAACCCGGCGTTGGTGGGGCGGTTGCGACAGGCAAGGGCAAGCCGGGACGTGCCGCTCGCTTGTTGGTGCTCTGCCTGGCCCTGGCCAGCGCTTCGCCGGTGCTGGCCAAGGACTCGGTTGCGCCGCTGGTGTTTGCGCCCTATGCGATGCAGACCAAGAGCAACGGCACCATCGCCACCGAAGAGGCCTTCCTCGAGGTTCCACGTCGCCACAGTGAGCCGAACGGGCCGCGTATCCGCCTGCGCGTCGTGCGCTTGCCGGCGACCGGTGGCGATGGTCGCAGTGCACCGTTGGTCTATCTGGCTGGTGGCCCGGGCGGGTCGGGCTTCGGCACCGCGCTGGGCCCGCGCTGGCCGGTGTTCGACCGGGTCCGCCGTGAGACCGATGTGTTGCTGCTCGATCAGCGTGGCACCGATTTCTCCGAGATGCCCCCAGAGTGCCCACACGAGCACAAGTTCGATGACGCCCAACCGCTGCAGCGCGACGCGGCGCTGGTAGCGGTGAAGGCATCGCTGGTCAGCTGCCTTGCCTTCTGGAAGGACGCAGGAGTTGATCTGGGCGCCTATACCACCGCCGAGAGCGCCGACGATATCGAGTACCTGCGCAAGGCGATGGCGCTGCCCAAGCTGAGCCTGTGGGGCATGAGCTATGGCACGCATCTGGCCCTGGCCACCGTGCGCCGCCACCCGGACAGCCTGGAACGCGTGGTGCTGATGGGCAGCGAAGGCCCGGACGACACGCTCAAGCTGCCGCTGGCCGGTGATGCCTTGCTGGCTGACCTGGCGGTCATCGCCAGGAAGGACGGCTTCGAAAATCTGCAGGGATCGGCGCAGCGGGTGCTGGCCAAGCTGCGGCAGCAGCCGGGGCAGGGCAGCAGCCCGATGCATGATGGCCGGAAGGTGACGATTGGTGAGTTCGACGCACAGATGGCGATAGCGATCGCGCTTGGTCGCCGCTCCACCCAGCGCATGCTGCCATTGGCGCTACGTGAGGCCGAGGCCGGCAACTACGACCTGCTCGGTGCGATCGCCCTGATGGTGCGCGAGGGCCTGGGCGGCTGGCGCGCCATGCCAACGGCAATGGATGTGGCTTCCGGGCAGAGTCCACAGCGGCGCGCACTGGCGGCGGCGCAGGCACGGCAGAGTCTGCTCGGCGACGCCTTGAACTTCCCGTTCCCGGAAGTTGCCGATGGGCTGGGCATGCTGGATCTGGGAGACGCCTTCCGTGCGCCACTGCGCAGTGACGTGCCGGTGTTGTTCATCAGCGGCACGCTCGATGGCCGCACCCCGCATGCCAACGCCCAGGCGCTGCTTCCCGCCTTCAGCCAAGGCAAGGAGCTGCTGGTGCGCGGTGCGAGCCACGACAATGAGATGTGGCTGGGCAATCCCGCCATCGCCGACAACATCGCCGGTTTCCTGGCGGGGCGGGGACTGAGTGCGGACGTGCTGGATGTACCGCTGCCGGTGTTCGTTACTGACCGTTCGGCACTGTAAGCAGGACCTGAGTCGGCGTCAGAGTCGGGCTTTCCTGAAGTCTGGCTCTGGCCGCGGTCATGCAACTACTTGAACGCCGGTGGCGCAACGTTGCGTCCATAGACGATATCCACGATCGTGCGCAGGAATTCGTTGGTAGGAATGCGCTCGCCGTTGGTGGCGTACGCGATCGCCACGCCATCCGCCGGGTTGTAAATGACGCGCGCGTGCGAGCCCAGCACGTCACCACCATGACCAAAAAAATGATTCTCGTCGTACGTGAACTCAGCCAGTCCTCGCCCCCAGCCGCTGCCACCCGGTCGCGGCTGCATCTGGTCTACAGTCTCCGTGCGCAGCAGCTTGTGCTCGAACAGCGCGGTGATCAGTACATTCAGGTCGTGTGTGGTGGCTGCGATGTCACCCACGCCGATCACGTTGGTGTACTCGATCTCCTTGATCTGCCGCCATTGCCCGGCGAATGCATAGGACTTGAAGGTGTTGCCGGGGTGGGAACGCGTGGAAGCGAAGTTGCGCAGGCCAAGAGGCGCTGCGATTTCCTGCGCGACGATATCGTGGTAGTCGCGCCCATCTATCCGCTCGATGATCATCCGCAGCAGGAAGTAGGCGGAGTTGGAGTAGGCAACGCGTTCACCAGGTTCGAATGCAGCACCCTGGGTTCGTATTTCCTGCAGGATGTCATCCTGGCTTAGCGGATCAACTACCCATACCTGGCCATTCCTGATCGCGAAGTTGCCAAGACCGCTGGTGTGCTCCAGCAGGTTGCCGATGCTTATCCGATGTGAGGAAGGCATGTCCGGGAAAAAGCTGGACAGTCTGTCATCCAGCCTCAGACGGCCGTCTTCGATCAGCTTGAAGGCCAGGATCGCTGTGACCATCTTGGTTACGGATGCGATTTGATACTTGCTGCTCTCGTCGTAAGCAACACCAGGCAGGTTCGGTTGCCCGAAGCTTCTGGCATAGACCTCGCGGCCGTCCTTGAAGATGGACAGGCTGCCAATGCCGCCGTTGTTGTCCTCGACATGGTTGATGAAGTCATCGAGCTTCTCTGCATGCACTTCTGTATGCACTGCTTGTGTCGATCGCGGTTGCGCCTGCGCCAATAGCGGAAGCGCCAACGCCGGAAGAAGCATCAACAAGGCAGCCAGTCTCTTCATTTCGCTCGCGTCCGTTCAATCATTCAAGGCGGTGGCGGCACGGCACTACGATCAGTGCCCGCTGCGTGACGGTGATGGTGAGGTGTTGCCAGGGCTTCACGTTGTGCCGGCTGCCGTCCCAAGGAGCAGGCAGTTCAACGCCTGCCTGCAATGTCCCTGATCGCATCGGCAACCGCTGCCGGGTTCTCGCGGTGGATGTTGTGGCCGGTGACGAAGTAGCGCTGGAAGCCACGGTCGAAGGCGCTGAACAATGCGGCGTGCTGCGCCTTCCACAGCGCTTTGCCGGCAGCTGTTTCCTCGAAAACGAAGGGTTCGGCGGCGACCTGCGTGGCGGTGAGCAGCGCGACCGGAAGGTCCGGCATGGCGCTCGGCGTGCGCGCGCCAGGCGCATCCAGCTGGGTGATCAATGCCCGATAGTCGGCGGCCATGGGCGGCGGCAGCATGTCCAGCAGAGCGGCATCATCGGCCAGTACGCGTGCTGCATCGGCCTGCTTGAACGCGTGTCGCTGGCCCAGGGTGGCCGGGTCGACGAGGACCAGCGCCTGCAGTTGTTGCGGATGGCGGCGTGCGAACTCGGTGGCCAGCAGTCCACCATACGAGTGGCCGACCAGCACGACCTTCTGTCCACCGGCGAGGTCACTGATCACGGCACCGAGGTCAACGAGGTGAGCGTCGATGTCCTTGGGCTTGCCATCGCTGCCCGAGTTGCCAAGCCCCGCGCGTGAATAGCTGATGCTGCGGTAGTCGGGGCCGAGCGCAGCGATCACGTCCTTCCATGTGTCCTTGGCCTGGCCGAAGCCCGACTCGAAGACCACCGTGACCGGTCCGGCTCCGGACTGCTCGGCGCTCAGCCTGTAGGCGCCGCGGTCCACCAATATCTCGCCGGCGTGGGCGATGTTGGAGGCAGCCATCAGCAAGGCTGCCATGGCCCACACCTTGATGCTGTTTGTACTCATTTGCTCCCCTTGGACGCTGGTGCAGATGCTTGCAGGAACACGCGGACGGCGCTGCGACGACCTGCGAACCGCTCCGCTCAGTGTGTTGATACTATAGTTGGGTATAACACTATGCATCCCTGCCGGAAGTCATGTGCCCGTGGGCGTCGAAGTTCAGCCGTCTGTTCCTTGTTTCCTCGATCCTTTCGACAGGGTTGGTGGTTCAGGACGGGGGGCTGTCGACCGGCGCGGGTTATCTGCATCAGCGGTGGCGTCCGGGAGCCAATGCAGCGATGCAGCACAGCAGTGCGGCCATCGAAAGCACCGCTGTGGCCCAGAGGTTTCCTGCAGGGCCAAGCTGGTCCAACAATCGGCCGCCTGCCCATGCGCCCACTGCGATGGCGACATTGAATGCGCCCACATACAGGGCGCTGTTTGCTTCTATCGCATTCGGCGCGGCCTGCATCATCCAGGTCATGAGTCCAACCGATACCCCGCCGTAGGCCAGACCCCAGAGCAGGAGCAGGATGCTTCCGTTGAGCGGGGCATGGCCGATGCAAAGAAACAGCAGTGCCGTGGCCAGGAGGCCGGCTGCAATGGCTATCACGGTGGCGGTGACATGGCGGGGGGCGACCAGCCCGACCAGGAAATTGCCGGCTATGCCGGCGGTTCCATAGCCCAGCAGCAGCCCGCCGATCCAGGAAGCCCCCACGCCGGAGACCGACTCCAGCAGTGGCCGGATGAACGTGAATGCCGCGAAATGTCCTGTTACCAGCAGCAGCGTCACGCCGAGCCCGAGCTGTACGCGGCGGCTGCCCAGTTGTTCGGCGAAGTGGCGCAGCTGCACCGATGCCACCGCGGGTAGCGAGGGAATCACCGCAAGGTGGAGCAACAAGACAAGCGCGCTCAGCAATGCCATGCCGGCGAATGCCTGACGCCATCCGAACAGTTCGCCAGTCCATGCAGCCAGCGGCAAGCCCAACACCGAGGCGGCCGCGACGCCGCCGAAGATGATGGCGGTGGCGAGTCCCACGCGCTGTGGGAGGACCAGGCGTGTCGCCAGTCCGCCTGCAATCGCCCAGATCCCGCCCATGCAGACACCAACCAGCAGCCTGGCAGCGAGCATCCAGTGCATGTTCGGCGCCAGCGCCGATGCCGTGTTGGCTGCTACAAGCAGGATCAGCAAGCCGCACAGGATCCTGCGCCGGTTGATGCCGCCAGCGGCGATAACCACCAGCGGCGCAAACACTGCCGCCAGCAGTGCTGGCACGGAAATCAGCAGTCCGGCGCTGCCGCTGGATATGCCAAGGTCGTGGGCGATGGGGGTAAGCAGGCCGACCGGCAGCATTTCGGTGGTTACCACGGAGAAGGTCGCCAGCGCGACGGCCAGCACTGCCAGCCACGAATGATTCGCGGCGGCTGCCGGGGAGGATGGTGTTTGCACGGTCTGTTCCGGTCCGGGAGAGTATTGGGTGTCAGCAGGCGTTGCTGGGTTGCAACAGGCGGGGACGCAGGCGGCGGGCAGCGCAGATCGACAACAGCAGCACCGCGGCCCCGGCAACCGCACTCACGGCGAAGCCCGCACCGGCACCGGCCGCGTCCACCCGCTGTCCGGTGGCTGCGGCGCCGAGTGCCACGCCAACGTTCAATCCGGCCAGCAGCCAGGTGATGCCTTCGGTCAGCTGCCGTGGCGGCACGCTGCGCTCGATCAACGACATGACCACGATCATCGTGGGGGCGAAGAAGGTGCCGGCCAGCAGCACGCTTGCTGCAAGCGCAGGCAGGTTGGTCACCAGCAGCAACGGCAGCGTGCACAGTGCCGTCGCGGTGCCGCACCACAGCAGCAGGCGTTGCAGCGGTGTGGTCAGTTTCAGCACGCCAAACACCAGGCCTGCCGCGCAGGAGCCCACGGCGTAGGCCGACAGCACGATGCTGGCGGCAAAAGGCTGGCCGTGCTGTTCGGCAAAGGCGACGCTGGTGATGTCGATGCTGCCGACGATCACGCCCATTGCCACCATCAGCACTGCAAGCAGTCGCACATCCGCCGCCGCGATCACCGATCGGCCAGCGCTGTTTGTGGCCTGCGGATCGGGCTGTGGTTGGGTTGCCCGCTGCAGCGCAAGCATGCCGGTACCCAAGGCCAGCAGCAGCGCGGCACACAGCAGGCCGGCCTGTGGAAACAAGGCAACGGATAGCCCCACGGCCAAGGGCGGGCCGGCGATGAAACCGAGCTCGTCGAAGACGGTTTCCAGCGAGTAAGCCGTCTGCAGCGGTGCCTGCCCGCGGTAGATGACGGTCCAGCGCGCCCTGAGCATTGCCGACATGCTCGGCATACAGCCGGCCAGCGCGGCACCGGTGAAAAGCAGCCAGTCCGTTGCCTGCCAGTGGCTGGCAAGGAGCAGCAGCAACATGCCCGCGACGCTGGCGGTGGCCGCCAACGGCAAAACCCTTGCCTGGCCATGGCGGTCCACCCAACGCGAGATCCGCGGCGATGCCAGCGCATAGCTCAGGACGAAGGTGGCCGATACCGCGCCCGCCAGGGCATAGCTGCCGCGCAGCTGCGCCAGCAGGGTGATGATGCCAATGCCGGTCATGGGTAGCGGCAATCGCGCCAACAGGCCGGCCAGGGTGAAGGCGGTGGCGCCGGGAACGGAGAAGAGTGTGCGGTAGGCGCTGAGCATGCGGGTTTCCAGGAACTGCGGCTTGCCAGCGAAGGGGCGCACCGCAACAATACATACGAAGTGTATGTAAGAGGCTATATACATACGCTGTGAATGTAAATAAACATACGCATCGTATGAAAGGAGATCACTTTGGTCCGTCGCACCCGCGTTGAAATGGAGGCCACCCGTGCCTCGCTGTTGGCTACTGCCCGTCGCATGTTTGCCGACAGCGGGTATGCGAATACCTCGATGGATGAGCTGACTGCCCAGGCAGGCCTGACCCGCGGCGCGCTGTATCACCACTTTGGTGACAAGCAGGGCTTGCTGGCGGCGGTGGTCGAGCAGATCGATGCAGAGACCGACGCGCGGCTGCAGGCCATCAGTGATGCCGCCAGCGATCCCTGGCAGGGCTTCCAGCAACGCTGCCGGGCCTATCTGGACATGGCGCTGGAACCGGAGGTCCAGCGCATCGTCCTGCGCGACGCACGTGCGGTGCTCGGTGGCGCCACCCTGGATTCGCAGCGGCAATGCGTGGATTCGATGCAGCGCGTGATCGAGGAACTTGCTCGCCAGGGATTGATTGCAGAGGTGGATGCCCAGGCCCTGGCGTCAATGATCTATGGCAGCCTGGCCGAGGCTGCTTTCTGGATAGCCGAAGGCGCTGATGGTGATGCGCGCCTGCGCAAGTCCACCGCTGCCCTGGATCTGCTGCTGCGTGGACTGACGCGGGGCTAGCGGCAAGCGCTGGCCGCAGCCGGTTGCAGGGCTTTTCCCGAGTCTGCAAGTTGGGCGATGGCAATCCGCCGGCTCCGTAAATATACTATCCCCCAGTACAGGATATTGGGGCCGCCATGCCGCACTCGCCGGAAGAAAAAAAGAAGGTCCTGGCCCGGGTCAAGCGGATCCGCGGCCAGTGCGATGCGCTGGAGCGCGCATTGGAGGCCGGTGCGGACTGCAACCCGGTGCTGCAGCAGATCGCGGCCATCCGTGGGGCGGTCAACGGGCTGATGTCCGAGGTGATGGAAGCCCACCTGCGCGAGGAGTTTGGCCAGCCGGCACGCTCGGATGCGCAGCGGGCCGCGCGTGTTGCCGAGATGTCCAGCCTGATCCGTTCCTATCTCAAATAATCCCGGGCGGCGCACTGCGCTGTCCTTCGCCATTCCCGCAGGAGAACAACCATGAAATCACGTGCCGCCGTTGCCTTTGGTCCGGGCCAGCCCTTGCAGATCGTCGAGATCGACGTCGCACCGCCGAAGGCCGGCGAGGTGCTGGTCAAGATCACCCATACCGGTGTCTGCCATACCGATGCCTTCACCCTGTCCGGTGATGACCCGGAAGGCCTGTTCCCCTGCGTGCTCGGCCATGAAGGCGCCGGCATCGTGGTCGAGGTGGGCGAGGGCGTTACCTCGGTGAAGCCGGGCGATCACGTCATTCCGCTATATACCGCCGAGTGCGGCGAGTGCCTGTTCTGCAAGAGCGGCAAGACCAATCTGTGCACCTCGGTGCGCGCCACCCAGGGCAAGGGCGTGATGCCGGACGGCACCAGCCGCTTCTCCTACAACGGCGAGCCGATCTACCACTACATGGGTTGCTCCACGTTCTCCGAGTACACCGTGGTGGCCGAAGTGTCGCTGGCCAAGGTCAACCCGGAAGCCAACCCGGAGCATGTCTGCCTGCTGGGCTGCGGCGTCACCACCGGCATCGGCGCGGTGCACAACACCGCCAAGGTGGCCGAAGGCGACAGCGTGGCCGTGTTCGGACTGGGTGGTATTGGCCTGGCGGTGATCCAGGGCGCGCGCCAAGCCAAGGCCGGCCGCATCATCGCCATCGACACCAACCCGTCCAAGTTCGAACTGGCCAAGCAGTTTGGTGCCACCGACTGCGTCAATCCGAAGGATCACGACAAGCCGATCCAGCAGGTCGTCGTCGAAATGACCGGTTGGGGTGTTGACCACAGCTTCGAGTGCATCGGCAACACCCATGTGATGCGTGCGGCGCTGGAATGCGCACACCGTGGTTGGGGCCAGAGCGTGATCATCGGTGTCGCCGGTGCCGGCCAGGAAATCTCCACCCGTCCGTTCCAGCTGGTGACCGGCCGCAAGTGGATGGGTACCGCATTCGGCGGCGTGAAGGGCCGCAGCCAGCTGCCGGGCATGGTCGAAGACGCGATGAAGGGTGACATCGAACTGGCGCCGTTCGTCACCCACACGATGGAACTGGACAAGATCAACGAAGCCTTCGAGCTGATGCATGAAGGCAAGTCGATCCGCTCGGTCATCCACTACTGAGGCTGGTTTGTGGGAGCGGTGTAAGCCGCGAAGCTCGCACTCCATCAGTCGCACTAGATCCAGCAACCCAGCAACCCAGCAACCAAGGATTCCAAACCATGCAACGACTAGAACACCGCGCCTGCTTCGGCGGCTGGCAGGACGTGTACCGGCACGAATCCAAAGTGTTGGGGTGTGAAATGACGGTAGGCGTATACCTGCCGCCGCAGGCCGCGCACGGTCCGTGCCCGGTGCTGTACTGGCTGAGCGGGCTCACCTGCACCGAGCAGAACTTCATCACCAAGGCCGGGGCGCAGCGTTATGCGGCCGAGCACGGCATCATCCTGGTGGCGCCGGACACCAGCCCGCGCGGTGACAGCGTCGCCGATGCCGAGGGATACGATCTGGGCAAGGGGGCGGGCTTCTATCTCAATGCCACCCGCGCACCGTGGGCTGCGCATTACCGCATGTATGACTACATCGTCGATGAGTTGCCGAGGTGGGTGGAAGCCAACGTGGCCGCCAGCGACGTGCGCGCCATCAGCGGGCATTCGATGGGCGGGCATGGCGCGCTGACCATCGTGCTGAAGAATCCGGGCCGCTATCGCAGTGTGTCGGCGTTCTCGCCGATCGTGGCACCGTCGCAGGTGCCGTGGGGGCAGAAGGCCTTCGCCGCCTATCTGGGCGAAGACCGCGACGCCTGGAAAGCCCATGACGCCAGTGAGCTGGTGGCGCGGGCGCAGGAAAAGCTGCCCTTGCTGGTTGACCAGGGCGGTGCGGATGAATTCCTGGAGAACCAGCTGCGGCCGCAGCTGCTGCAGGCGGCGTGTGACGCCGCAGGGCATCCGTTGCAGCTGCGCATGCAGCCGGGGTATGACCACAGCTACTACTTCATCAGCAGCTTCATCGGCGAACATATCGCCCATCACGCCAAAGCGATGCGCTGAGCCGTTTCTGGTAGAGCCGAGCCATGCTCGGCTGAGGTTCTGCCGGTAACGCCGCTGCCGAGCATGGCTCGGCACTACGGCGTGCTCCCTTCCTTTCGCGCAGCGAAGGGGCTGGTAAGGCCCCTGCCGAGCATGGCTCGGCACTACGGACGGGTTGCGTAGGCTTGGGGCGGTGATGCCGTGGCGGGGTCTGGGTCACGTTGCCGGCGTCGTGGCCGGGTTATCGTGCAGGCAATGACCTGTTCGACGGGGGATGCATGCCGCTGCTGCTGGTCCTGCTGTTCCTGGTCTGTCATGGACTGGTACTCGCTGCAGGGGCAGGTACCGCCGGCACGGGCTCTTTCGGCTTTTTGATCGCGGCGCCGTTGCTGGCCGTCGGCTGCTGCCTGTGGCGTGCCCGGCGGGATGCCGCCGCCTTGGGGTGGTGCGCGATCGCAGTGGCGATGCTGCTGTGGGCGGGTGGCATGGCCTTGAACCTGGTCGATGCGCTGGCAGCGGGCCGTACCGACCTCACGCCGCGTGCCAGCATGTTGTTGTACGTGCTGTATGCCGTGCCATTGGTGTTCGTTCTTGCCCGCGCGCGCTCCGAGCGCCCAAGCATCAGTCTGATCGACGCGATCATGGCGGGATTGCTGGGCGTATTGTTTTTCGTGCATACAGGATTCTTTGCCGACCGTGTCGACATCGACGATGCCGCGCTGGACAACATGCGTTACATGTTCGACATCCAGAACCTGTGCATCGCCGGCTTTGCCATCGTGCGTTGGCTGGCCGCGGACACGACGGAGTGGCGCGGCCTGTTCCGGGCTTTGGCCCTGTATGCCGTGGGCTACCTGCTGGCGGCCGGCTACATCAATCATTTTTCTTCGGAGGATTCGTTCGGCGCATACAACGACCTGCTGATCGATCTGCCCTTTCTGCTATTGGCGTGGCTGGCGGTAAAGCCGGTGCGGGCATCGAGCTTTGCGCCCAGCCCTCGCTTGTCACGCCTTGTGCAGGCGGGCGGGCCGATGATCCTGCCCTTGTTGCTGCTGGTGATTGGCACCCTGGTGGTCGACCATGCCCGCGCGCTGGCAGTGGCCGGCTTCGTGGTGGCCACGCTGGGGTTTGGTCTGCGCAGCATGCTGTTGCAGATCGGTCTGCTGGAGCGCCAGGCGGCCTTGGACCAGTTGGCAAGGCAGGACGGGCTGACCGGCGTGGCCAACCGCCGGCAGTTCGATGCGGTGTTGCAGAGCGAGTGGAGCCGGGCGTGCCGCAGTGGCGGTGGACTGGGTCTGTTGCTGGTGGATATCGACCATTTCAAGGCGTTCAATGATGCCCATGGCCACCCCGCCGGCGACCGCTGCCTGCAGGCCGTGGCGGCCCGCCTGCAGGCGAATGTACGGCGCGCGGGTGATTGCCTGGCGCGCTATGGCGGCGAGGAGTTCGCGGTGATCGTGCCCGAGGCTGCGCTGGGCGATGCAGCGGCCCTTGCCGAAACCCTGCGATTGGCGGTGGCCGGTTTGGCACTGCCGGAGGGGCCGATCAGCATCAGCATCGGAGTGGCCTTCGTGCAGCCGTCCAGCATGCGGGACATGCGACAGCTGCTGGCCGAGGCCGATACTGCGTTGTATGCGGCCAAACATGCTGGCCGTAATCGCGTCTGCATGGGAACCGTGCAGACGCCGCAACCGGCCCATATACCCCCTCCGATAGGTGCGGCGTAAGCAGCGAGGCATCGCGGCAGCGTGGCCTCTGCATACGCAGCACCTGCCTGCGGTTGAGGCTGCGCTGGCCCTGCGGCTTACGCCGCCACTGCCGGGGTGATGAAATCGGTATAGGCGTAGCGATTCTCGCGCAGCACGGTCTGGCCTTGCTGCAGGCACAATGGGGTACGGAACATCGGCCCGGCGCTGACGCAGGTGTGGAATTCGCCGTTCTCGCCGCAAGGGTCGACATCGGCGGGTAGGGCGTCCAGCAGGCCGTGGTCAAAGGCATGGCCGGCGAAACCTGCATCCAGTTGCTGGCTGTCCACGCAGCACAGCTGTGCCTGCAGTCCTGCATCGACCATCTGTCGGGCCAACGTTGCGGTATCGCGGCCGAACAGGGGGAACAGGGTCTGCCAACCAAGCGCGGCGTACTGCTGTTCGCGCCATTGGCGGATATCGGCCAGCAGCAGGTCGCCGAAGGCAATGCTGGCAATGCCGGGCCAGCGTTGTTGGGCCCGCTGCAGGGCATCGCGCATCGCGGCCATGTACAGCGCGTTGTCGCAGTCCTGGGGGATCCAGGCCTCCAGCAACGGCAAGCCGGCCGCCTCGGCCTGGGCCTGCAGCACGGCATGGCGCACGCCCTGCATGGATGAGCGCGCATGGCCTTCGGTCAGGGTGGTAAGCAGTGCCACCACCTGTACGTCATCGCGCTGATGCAGGGCATGCAGTGCCCAGGCGGCATCCTTGCCGCCGCTCCAGGAAAGCAGAACCGGGGTACTCACGGCTCAGCGGACATCGCGCAGTTCCCAGTGGTTGCCGGCCAGCCAGCGCATGCGCTGCTTGAACAGATCACCGGACAAGGTGGTGCTGGCGACCAGGTTGATGCGCAGGTCGGCCTGCTGGCCGGTCACCGTGGCCTGCGGATCGGTGGCGCCCAGGCCCGGGTCGACGTCATCGGGTTCGTCCTGGGTAGCCTTCCAGCGCTCGAACAGCTCTGGCGTGCGCAGGGCTGCCTGCAACTGCTCGGCAAAGGCTTCGGCACCGCTGGCGGTGAACGACAGGCGTGGGTCGGCGCCACGCGCCTTGGCCGGGTCGGGTAGCGAAATGGAGTAGTGCACGGACATGGGGACCTCCTTGATGAAGTGTCAGACTAGCGCGCCTGCCGTGGCGATGGTGTACAGATCGCGTGCAAGTCTCAGTTGCCGAAGGTATGGGGTTCATCGGCGAAGCCGATGGTGACCGCGCCCTTGCCGACATTGACCATGCCGGTCAGGCTCATCACCGCTTCCAGCAGCGTCACGCCGTGCTGGTCGCAGTTGTCGCGCAGCTGCCGGTAGCCGGGCAGCGCACGCAGCTCGTCCAGGGGGCCACCGTAGCTGATGCATACCACCGGGGTCATCAGGCCATGCGCCACACGTTTGCCGACGAAATCGAACAACGCCTGCACCGCGCTGTCGAAGCCCTTGATCTTGGCGACCGGTTCGGTGTTGCCGCGGTAGCCGTGCAGGATCGGCTTGATGTCCAGCGCGCTGCCGAGCGCGACGCTCAGCAGGCCAACACTGCGGTCGCCCTTGTGGCGGGCGCGGGCACGCAGGTAGTACAGGTCGCGGGTGACCATATAGCCGTGCACGTTGCTGGCGACCAGCTCCAGCCGTTCGCGCATCTGCGGCACAGTGGCACCACTGTCGCGCAGGCGCACCGCTTCCACCGCGCTCACGGCCTGGGCGGCGAACAGATTCTGGGTGTCGATGACGCGCAGGCTGAACGGCGAGTTGTAGCCGGCGGCCTGGCGGATCGGCTTGTACTCGTTGAGGATGCTGTAGCCGGCCTGCACCGCGTTGTCATGGAGCGGACTGCGGGTACGGGTGATGGTCATGCAGAACACCTGGTCGAAATCGGTGACCAGGCGGCTCAGGAACAGCTCGCGGATCTGTTCGGCGCTGTAGGGGATGGTCTCGGCTTCGGCGCTGCGCTCACTCAGCGGCCCTTGCAGGAACGCCAAGGTGGATTCCTCATCCCGGTGGTCGGGAAGCAGGGTGTCGCCGATGCGTACGGTGATGGGGAGCAACACGATATTGTTGCGCTGCAAGTAACCTGCGGGCAGGTCACAGGCCGAGTCGACCACGATTCCAATACGCATGTGCTTGTGTCCCCCTGGTCGTAACAGTTTCGAAAGATCAGAACCCTATCGCAATTTCCGGCAGGCAGAGATGGTTTCTGCGGCCATCTTCGCAATAAATGGCATCTTTTTTCACCATTTCCTCATTTCCTCGCGCGGGGCTGGCCATTAAGCTACACCCCAGCAACTGCGGCGAGCTCCCCGGGTGCGACGGCATGGGTGGGGAGTGTCACCGCCTGACGGTAGGTGGTGAGCCAGGGGTCAGTAATGGAAACGGCAAGTTCGGTGGTTGAATTCTGGCGCGCGGCAGGTCCGCAGCGTTGGTTTGAGCGTAACGAGGCGTTTGATGCGCAGTTCCGGGAGCGATTCCTCGACCTGCACTATCAAGCGGCCCGACGCGCCTGCGAGGATTGGCTGGAAAACGCCGAAGGCGCGCTTGCGCTGCAGATCCTGCTGGACCAGTTTCCGCGCAACTGCTTCCGCGGTACCGCACATTCCTACGCTACCGATGGGTTGGCCCGGCATTACGCCATGCGCACCATCGAGGAAGGCCTGGACCGTGAGCTGCCGCTCAAACTGCGTGCCTTCATCTATCTGCCGTTCGAGCATTCCGAGGACCCGCAGGACCAGGAGCGGGCGGTGGCGATGTTCGAGGTGCTCGGTGATCTGGAGTACCTGAAGTATGCGGAAGTGCACCGGGACGTGATCCGCCGCTTCGGCCGTTTCCCGCATCGCAACGCAGTGCTCGGTCGCATCCCGACCGCCGAGGAACTGCATTTCCTCGCCGAGGGCGGGTTTGCCGGTTGAGCGTTTCGACAGCTGGCGGTGTGTTGGCCGCAGACGTGGGGAGCTGCAATGCCGGCCGCGTGACCTGTTACGTTGACTTGCCGTGTGACTGCAAGCGTCACTGACTTTCTCATATGAAAAAGCATCATGCGCTGAGCGCGCATGATGCCGATGTGCAGTCATTTTCCGTGACTAGGATGAACGTCCGATCCGGATGCGCACGCAGCACGCGTGTGGTTTCCGCCGGCTCGGCTGTGTCCTCTCAAGGAAGTGAATCATGTCCATCACGCGAAGCAACGCGGCACATGCACGGCAGCTTGTACCGCATCTCCTGGCCAAGGCCATTGCCGCCACCCTGGTGGTCAGCGCCACCGCGGCCGCGCAGTCGTCAACGGACACGCTGCAGCAGCACCTCTGGCAGCGTGCCGTGCAATCCACCTTTGTGGAGGGGCCTGCGGCTGCACACGAATCCAACGCGCCCGCCCGCGTACCTGCTGCATCTGCTGCGGATGCGAGCGATGTCACCCAGTGGCGCAACGATGAGTTCAATGCCGATTGGGGCTTGCAGGCAATCAACGCCGATGCCGCCTATGCACGTGGCCTGACCGGCAAAGGCGTGCGTCTGGGCGTGTTTGACAGCGGCAGCGGCCTGGACCATGACGAGTTTGCCGGCAAGGACAATCGCAGCCTGCACCTGGCCGACGTGCTGGCCGATGGCAGTCTGTGCAGCAACACGACAGTGTTGTCTGGGCCCTCGGCCTGCTTCAGTAGTGAGGGCGACCAGGTTGCAATCGACTATCTGTTGCTCGATCCGGCATTCACGCCGGCGCAGCTGGAGTTCCTGCATCAGAACGGCTTGTTCGAAGGGCCGCAGTTCGTTACCCACGGTACGCACGTCGCAGGCACCATTGCCGCCAACCGCGATGGCAAGGGAATGCACGGCGTGGCGTTCGCGGCGGACCTGTCGGTGGCACGGCTGTTCTTTGACAGCGTGCCGATGATCACGGTGGATCCGGGCGGCTACTTGACCAGCGTAACGGTAGCGGGCATCGGGCCAGGCCCGGATGTATTCAATCAGCTCTATGCCCAGCTGGATGCGCAGGGTGCACGTGCGCTCAACCACAGTTGGGGGTTCAGCCACGAGGCGGAGAGTCTGCAGGAAGTCGATTCGATCTTCGCCGATCAGGAGTATCGCGATTACCTGGATATGTTCGCGCAGGGTTCGCGCAGCGGCGGCCTGATCCAGGTCTGGGCAGCAGGTAACTCCAGCGCTTACAACCCAAGCCCGGAGCAAGCTCCCTTGCCCGACGTGCATGCAGGCCTGCCGCGTGCGTTCGACGATGTCGAGCCGTACTGGCTGGCGGTGGTGAATGTTGACCAGAACCTGCAACTGAACGATCTATCGCATCGCTGCGGCTACGCCGCCAACTGGTGCCTTGCCGCGCCAGGCAGCAACATCGTGTCCACCGTATACGGGCCGGATTCGGAGTTGCAGGCGGATCTATTGATCGATGCGGCTGGCAACGCAGTGCTGGACGTGTTGGACAGGGTCCCCAGCCATGACTATGCGGCGATGAGCGGCACCTCGATGGCGGCCCCTCACGTTACCGGTGCATTGGGCCTGCTGTTCGAACGCTTTCCCTACCTGGACAGCGCACAGGTGCGCGACGTGCTGTTGACCACGGCCACCGATCTGGGGGCACCGGGCGTGGACGAAGTCTATGGTTGGGGCCTGGTCAATCTGGCCAAGGCGGTTGACGGCTATGGGCAGTTGCGGGTGGATACCAACATCGTGATGGACCAGAAGGCGGGAGGTACCAAGGTCTGGGAGGGCGACGCCTGGGATGACTGGCGCAACGACATTGGTGGGGCTGGCAAGCTGGGCAAATCCGGCCTTGGCTGGCTGCGCCTGAGTGGTGACAACAGCTTCAACGGCGCGGTGGTGCATGCCGGTGTATTGGAGCTGGATGGACTGAACCGCCTCACGGACGCGGTGACGGTGGAGGGTGGCCAGTTCCGTCTGAACGGAATCCTGCAGGAGACCGCACTCCACAACCTGGCCGGCGGCAGCTGGATCAGCAGCAAGGCGCAGCTGCTGGGGGCTGACCTGTCGGTCCTGGGAGGCGTTGTGTCATTCAACGGCGTGCAACGTGGCGGCAGTACGCAGGTGGGCGTCGAGGGTGCACTGTCCGGTACCGGCGAGCTGGGCGATACCCGGGTCGAAGGTGTGATCGCACCGGGCAACTCCATCGGCACGCTGACCATCAACGGCAACTACGAGCAGGCGGCCACGGCGTCGTTGCTGGCCGAGCTCGCGCCCGGTAGCCGCAGCGATCTGCTGCATGTCACCGGCACGGCGCGCCTGGATGGCACCTTGGTTGCGTTGCCCGAACCCGGGACCTACTACCTGGGCGAGGAGTTCAACTTCCTGCATGCCGATGCCGGCGTCATCGGACGTTTCGCGAACACGGACTTCAGTGCGTTTTCGCCTTTCCTGCAGTTTTCACTGGTCTATGCCAGTGATGGCGCCCGTCTCGAGGTGGCACGGGGCGCCAGCCTGGTCAGTGCAGCGGTGACGGCCAACCAGTTGCAGGTGGCCGCGCTCGCTGATGCAGCCGCCATTGAACAGGGGCTGCCAAAGCCACTGACGCAATTGTTTCCCGCCCAGTTGGGGGCCGCGCTGGAGGCACTGGGGGGTGAACTGTACGCAGCCACCCCGATCGCCTTGTTGGAAAGCAGCCGCTATCTGCGCGATGCGGCATTGCGCAGGGGCGCGGCGCAGCCGCTGGTTGACGCCAGCGATGCCGGCAGTGCGGCCTGGGTGCAGGTGTTGGGCGGCAGCAGTGCCCTGCACGGCGGTCTCAACGCCGCACGTACCGATGCCAACAGCAATGGCGTGCTGGTGGGCCTGGAGCACGATCTTGCTGCCTGGAGGGTGGGAGCACTGCTGGGCAGTGGGCGTAGCGACATCAAGCAGGCGCAAGGGCGCGCCAGCAAGGCGAAGATCGATAACCGCCACGCCGGCATCTTTGCCGGCAGAACATGGGGTGGACTGGGCCTGGGTACGGGCCTGACGGTGAGCAGGCATGACGTGGAGAGTACGCGCAGCGTCAGCTTTGCCGGATTCAGTGATCGCCTGGCGGCGCGCCATGACGCACGGACACGGCAGGCATTCATCGAGCTTGGCTACCGCCTGGGCGATACCGGGCGTGCGTTGGAACCCTATCTGCAGGTGGCGCGGGTGGGCGTGGACGTGGCCGGCATTCACGAACACGGTGGTGTCGCCGCGTTGCAGGGGCGGGTGAAGAACACCCGCAGTACGCTGGGCACCGCTGGGCTGCGCTTCGCCTATGGCTTGAAAGCGGCAGGACAGGCGCAGAGTGGTTTGCAGCTGCGTGGTGGCCTGGGTTATCGGCGGGTGAGCGGGGATCGCGTGCAGGTGGCGCAACTGGGTTGGGCGGAGACGGGACGTTTCAGCGTGACGGGCGCGGCGCTGGACGCGAACTCCCTTGCAGCCGAGTTGGGCCTGACGGCCTTGCTGAGTCCGCGGCAGCGGTTGGAGCTGGACTATGGCGGTCAGCACGGCAGTGCCAGTCGTGACCAATCGCTCAGCGCACGTTGGTCGATCCAGTTCTGAACGATTGCGTCCGGCACACCGGGTGGTTCGAAGGCGAGCCTGCCGCGCGACTGCCTGGCCTGCGCCTGCAATGCGCCAGGCAGGCTGCAAGCTGCCGATGCAGGGGATGGTGCAGGCAGGAAAAACGCCGGCTATGCCGGCGTTTTTCCTGTTGCTGCGGCGTGCTCCGATCAGTACTTCGGAACGCTGTTGTCCACGTTCTCCGACCAGGCATCGATGCCGCCGGTGATGTTGAACACATTGGTGAAGCCCAGTGCCAGGAACTGCGCGGCCGCCTGCGCGCTGCGCCCGCCGCGGTGGCACAGGAAGGCCAGGGCGGTGTCCTTGGGCAGGGCCTCGAGCTTGGCGCGGTTGTCACCGTCGAAGGTTTCGAACTTGCCGTTGATCGCGGCGATGGCGCGTTCGTCGGCCGGGCGCACGTCCACCACGGTGATGGCGCCGGCACGCAGCTGGTCGTCTGCGCTGCGCACGTCCAGGTCCTGCACCGGCTTGGGGGCGTTCGGGTTGTTGATCGCCAGGCCCTGGCCGCGGATGTCGTCGACCCAGTCGATGGTGATGCCTTCGGCGCGACGCGCGCTGGCGGAATCGAACTGCACGCGCAGGCCGTTGGATTCGGCGGCGATGGCGTTGGCGTCGAACGGGGCCAGCTGGAAGTTCGGCTGGAAGCTGGCATCGATGCTCAGCTGCAGCGCAGCGCCCGGGGCGTCGGCCAGTGCGCCCTTGAGCATTTCCACCGCCGCCGGGGTGACGGTGATCGACGGCGGGGTGCGGTCCGGGGCGGCCAGGCCGAGCAGGCTGCTCAGTTCACCGCTGCTGGCCATCTGCAGGATGATGTCGCTGCCGCCGATCAGCTCGCCGTCCACGTACAGCTGCGGAATGGTCGGCCAGTCGCCGTAGGCCTTGATGCCTTCACGGATCTCCTGGTCGGCCAGCACGTTGACGTGGTTGAACTGCACGCCCAGGTCCTGCAGCGCGCCAACAGCCTTGGCCGAGAAGCCGCACTGCGGCATGGTCGGCTGGCCCTTCATGAACAGGACGACGCGGTCGGCGCCGAGGATGGATTCAATGCGCGAACGCAGGGCGGGGTCCAGGGACATCGTGAACTCGTATAGGTGGTCGTAGACCAGCTGATTCTACGCTGCATGGCATCATGGGGAATGACTGCCCCGGAAACCCTGCATCGCATTCCCGTCCACCCCTGGCGCTGGCTGCCCTGGCTGCTTGTCTCGCAATTGCTGGTTGCGCTGCTGTGGTGGCAGTTGGGCTGGATCTGGGGCCTGCCCTTGCTGCTGCTCAGCCACGCGCTGTTCATCGTGCCGATCTTCCTGCCCAACAGCCGCTTCTATGCACCGGTCGTCAGCCGTGCGCCCGGCCGGGACGTGTGGCTGACCATCGATGACGGCCCGTCCGATGAGACCCTGGCGGTGCTGGAGCTGCTCGACCGGCATGACGCCAAGGCCACCTTCTTCATGGTGGGCGCGCGTGCGTTGGCCAGGCCGGAGCTGGTGCACGAGGTGCTGCGGCGCGGGCATGACCTCGGCAATCACAGCTATTCGCACCCGCAGGCGCGTTTCTGGGCGCTGGGTCCTGTGCAGATGGCGGCTGAGATCGGCCAATGCCAGCAGGCGCTCACCACGATAGCCGGGGCAGCACCGCGGTGGTACCGCTCGGTGGTAGGCATGACCAACCCGTTTGTGGCGGCCGCGCTCAAGCGCCACGGCCTGGCGCGGATAGGCTGGAGTGCGCGTGGATATGATGGGGTCAACTGCACGCCGGAGGGCGTTGTCGCCCGGATTGCGCCGGACCTCGGGCCTGGGGCCATCGTCCTGCTGCATGAAGGTGCCGCCCATGGCCACAACCTGGCCATCATCGAAGCCGTGCTGCAGCAGTTGCAGGCCCGTGGCCTTGTGGCCCGCCTGCCACAGGTAACAGCGTAGACTCGCCTCCCGCCATCCGGCGGCGTTCTGGAACCGCACCATGCCTTTCTCCCAACTCGGCCTGTCTCCCTATGTGCTGCCAGCGTTGCAGCAGGCCCTGCGGCAGGCCGGCTACCTGGCGCCGACGCCGATCCAGCAGCAGGCCGTGCCCTTGCTGCTGAAGGGCCGCGATGTGGTGGCGCTGGCGCCGACCGGTTCAGGCAAGACCGCCGCCTACGTGCTGCCGGCGTTGCAGCGTTTCTTCATGGCAACGCCGCGCAAGCCGCGCGTGCTGGCCCAGTTGATCCTGGTGCCGACCCGCGAGCTGGCGCTGCAGGTAAGCGACGTGTTTGCCACCTTGGGCCGCGAGTTGCCGCGACGGCCGCACCTGGTCTGTGCGGTGGGCGGCGTGTCGATCAATCCGCAGATGATGTCGCTGCGCGGTGGTGCCGACATCGTCGTGGCCACCCCCGGGCGCCTGTTGGATCTGCTGGCGCATAACGCGCTGTCCTTGAAGCAGGTGCAACTGCTGGTACTGGATGAGGCGGACCGTCTGCTGGAACTGGGCTTCGGCGATGAGCTGCGGCAGATCCTGGCCGAATTGCCGGTAAAGCGGCAGACCGCCTTGTTCTCGGCCACGTTCGCAGCGGATATCGAAAGCCTGGCTGCGGCGGGGCTGCAGGATCCGCAGCGGCTGGAAATCGGGCAGCAGTCAGCGCCGGAGATCGAGCAGCGCGCCATCCACGTCGATAGCGCTCGACGTGCCGAGTTGTTGCTCTCCTTGCTGGAAGATCCGCGCTGGCAACAGGTATTGGTCTTTGTCGGCAGCATCCGCGACGGTGACCGTCTGGCTGCACAGCTGCGCAAGGCCGGCATCAACGCGCAGGCGCTGCATGGTGAGCTTTCGCAGGGGCGGCGCTTCCGCATGCTGCAGGACTTCAAGGATGGTGAGGTGCGGGTGTTGGTGGCTACAGACCTGGCCGCGCGCGGTATCGATATCACGCGTTTGCCGGTGGTGGTGAACTACGACCTGCCGCGTGCACCAGCGGATTACCTGCACCGTATTGGCCGCACCGGACGGGCAGGGGAGAAGGGGCTGGCGCTGAGTTTCGTCGATTCGGCGGCGATGGCGCATTGGCGCCTGATCTGCAAACGCCATGGCCTGCAGAGCAAGACCGAGGTGCTTGAGGGTTTTGAGCCTACGCAGGCAGCGCCGTTGGCCAGCGTGGTCGCCGACGACAACGGCGGTATCAAGGGCCGCCGGCCGAGCAAGAAAGATCGCGCGCGGGCTGCGGCTGCGGAAAAGTCCGGGCCCTGACAGCGCCCGGGAGGGAAAGCGTCAACTGTAGTGCCGAGCCATGCTCGGCAGGGGCCTTCCCGGTAAAGCCTCCGTAGGAGCGGCGTAAACCGCGAAGCCCTGGATTCAACCGGGGTCGCGTCGGCAAGGCCCCTGCCGAGCATGGCTCGGCACTACATTGGGCTTTGCCGGGAAGGCTCCTGCCGAGCATGGCTCGGCACTACATTGGGCCTTGCCGGGAAGGCTTCTGCCGAGCGTGGCTCGGCACTGCGCGGTCAATCTTCGAAATCGGTCTCTGCGGCCGGAGCTGCTTCAGCCGCCGGGCGCGGGCTGCGCTTGACCGGCTTGCTCAGCACTTCCACGTAGAACTGGGTATTGCCAGCGGCCACCAGTGCATCAATGGCACGGAACAGCTCGTCGTAGCCCACCGGCCCGGCAGAGGCTTCGTCCACGCCCAGCTTGCTGTCAAAGCCCCAGCTATCGGCACCGGCTGGCAGCGTCTTGCCGCGCTCACGCTTGGTGTACTTGCGGATGTCGTGCTTGCTGGCTTCCAGCAGGCGGTCGGGGTGCTTGCCTTCGATGGCGAGGCTATAGGTCTTCTTCACGGGAATCTCGTTGCTGCGCCGGCCCGGTTGGGCCGGCAGGGAATGCCGCCATTATCGGTGCAAACGGCTTGACCGTGGCTCAACCGCGTCGGGCGACCAGCAGCCAGTTGTTGAATGGGGTGTTGCCGTACAGCGGGGTGAGGCTGACGGTCAGGCCGCATTGTTTCAGCAATGCGCGCAAAGAGTCGGCATCGGGATAGTGGCGGGGCCTGAACTGCATCCAGCCGATCAGGTTGGCCGCGCGGTCGCCAATGCGCGACATGCGGCCACGGCGGGTGTGGTCGGCCAGCGCCATGCGCATCACCAGCCTTCCGTCATCCTCCAGCATTGCCGCCACATTGCGGAGCAGGGCTTGCTGGGCCTGCTCGGGCAGGTACTGGAGTACATCCAGAATGGCGACACTGCCGCGGTGGACAGGCAGGGTGGTGGCCAGGTCCATGACTTCGAAGGTGCCGGCAGTCAGGCTGGCGCGTTTGGCCACCTTGTCGGCGCGTTGGATCTTGGCGGCGTCGTTGTCCACGCCCCGGTACGGTATGTGCTGGCCGTCGTGGCGCAGCGCGTGGGCAAGCAGGCCCAGGCCGCAGCCCATGTCCAGCAATGGGGCTGCGCTGCCACGTAGTGCTTCGAGCACGCCCGGGTAGAGAGGGTCGCTGCGCAGTTTGCCCAGCGTGTAGTAGTAGTCCCAGCGGTTGCCCCAGGGCTGTATTGGAGCAAATGCGCCGGCGATGGCCTTGGCGGCCTCGGCCGGAAAGGCTTGCTGGCCAGAGTGCCCAGTCACGCGGCGGGGGCTGCCTGCAGCAGTTCCACAGCGACAGGCAAGGCCGCTTCCATCCAGCGCTGGTACATGGCCGCTGAAGGGTGCAGGCCATCATCGGCGAGCATCTCCGGGGTGTCACCACGGTCGCGGCTGGTCGGGGTGATATCGACGAAGGCGACGCCATAATCCCCGCAGCAGGCGTGTGCGGCGGCGTTGAAATCGTCGATCTCGCGGGCGACCTGGGCCGCATCGCGGCCGTTCTGCAGCGCGTACGGGGTAAAGCCCCAGTCCGGCGTGGACAGCACCAGTACCCGGCGCGGGTCTTCGCCAGCCAGGGCGATCGCGCGCTGCAGCAGTTGTTCGAACTGCTGCCGGTACTCGGCCAGCGGCCGTCCGCGGTACTGGTTGTTGACCCCGATCAGCAGGCTCACCAGTGCATACGGCCCTTGCGGGGCTTCGGCGTCGATGGCGGCGGCCAACTCGTCCGTGGTCCAGCCGGTGGTGGCGATGACCTGCGGGTCGTCCAGCACGATGCCCTGCGCGCGCAGCGCGGCGGCGAGCTGGAAGGGCCAGGTGCCGGACTGCGGCACGCCTTCGCCGATGGTGTAGGAGTCGCCCAGCGCCAGGTAAGACGTGGAGGTGGCTGCGTTATCGCTCATCAAGTCCAATCAACCCACCGCGCTGCGTGGTTTCAGCTGTACCACCTTGGTGACAGCTTCGGCACGACGGCTGAGCAGTTTGTCGATGCGGCCGAAGACCTCGCGCATCACGCTGGCCTCGGGCAGCAGGGTGACGCGGAAGTGGTTGCGGTAGGGCACGTTGAAGCTGGAACCTGGTACCACCAGCACGCCTTCTTCTTCCATCAGCTGCAGCGCGAAGTCGTGGTCATCAAAACCTTGCGCCGCGGGGCCGATCACGGCCGGGAAGGCATACAGCGCGCCGGACGGCGCGACCAGCGACAGGTGCTCGCTGGCCTCACAGGCCTCGATCACCGCGCGGCGGGTTTCGTACAGGCGACCGCCGGGGCTGCACAGTTCGGAAATGGTGTCCGGGCCATTGACTGCGGCTTCGATCGCATACTGGCCAGGCACGTTGGCGCACAGCCGCAGCGCGCTGAGCAGGTCGAGTGCGGCGCGGAATTCACCCAGCTGTTCACCAGCACCGGACAGCAGCATCCAGCCCACCCGCCAACCGCAGGCGCGGTGCACCTTGCTCAGACCGCTGAAGGTCAGGCAGGGGTGATCGCCGGCCAGCGGTGCGACCGGCTGGAACTGCGCGCCGTCGTACAGGATCTGGTCGTAGATCTCGTCCACCAGCAGCAGCAGGTTGTGCTTGCGGGCGATGGCGACGATTTTCTCCAGCAGCTCGCGCGGGTAGCTGGCGCCGGCCGGGTTGTTCGGGTTGATCAACACGATGGCGCGGGTGCGCGAGGACACCAGCGCTTCCATCTCCACCGGATCGGGCAGGAAGCCGTTTTCCGGGCGGCAGCGGTAATACACCGGTCGACCATCGTTGAGGATGGTGGCGGCCGACCACAGCGGATAGTCCGGCGAGGGCACCAGCACTTCGTCGCCCGGATTGAGCAGGGCGCGCAGCGACAGATCGATCAGCTCGGATACGCCATTGCCGAGGAACACGCGGTCGGCCACGGCATCGGGCGCACCACGGCGGGCGTAGGCGGCGGCGATGGCTTCACGTGCGACCGGCAGGCCCTGCTGGTGGGTGTAGGGATCGGTACGACCCATGTCATCGGCGATGGCGTGCTGCAGGTGTGCAGGCGCGCGGAAGCCGAAATTGCCGGGATTGCCGATGTTGAGCTTGATCAGCTTGCGGCCCTGGGCCTCCAGCTCCCGCGCTCGTCGGGCCAGCTCACCACGGATTTCGTAGCGGACTTCGGACAGGCGTTCACGGGTGGCTAGCGGTTTGACAGGGCTTGACATTTTCTCAGGGCCATCACGGGCGTGGATTCTGCATGGTAGCCGAATTGTTGCGCTGCGGGGCGAGCCTTTGGTGGCGTGATTGGGGGTTCGGGAATGCGGATTGGTTACAGGCAAAAGCAAGGCAAAGGCACCCCTTCCCAACCTTCCCCGCGCTACGCGCAAGGGGGGGGGCAAGGCTTGGCTCCCTCCCTTTGCCGCAGGCAAGGGGAGGGTTGGGGAGGGGGGGCTCTGGCTCCGGCTTTGGCCCAAGCATGTAGGGCGGCACCCAAATTGCGAACTGCCGTCAGCTGAATTGAGAGGTCCGGATTCTACCCTTCGAATCCCGTTTGAGGCTCAGCCCCGCGAGGGTCAAACCGGGGGGACTTCTTCAAAGGTCCAGCCCTGTTCGAAGTGGTTCCCCCCGAGATGGCCAATTGCCCCCGCCATACCCCGCCCGTAAAGCGCCTGGCGGTGCAGCTCGTCCACGTTGATGGCCCCCTCCTGCCCCCAACGTACCAGCGCCGCAACCCGCCCGTCCCCGGCCGCGTGCATGACCAGACCATCCCAATCCAGCCCGCCGGCCAGGCCCGCACCCCACACCTCGGTTAGGTGTGAGGGGGTCAATGCCACCTTCAAACGCCGGTAGGACCGCCTTTGAACGGTGTTCAAACCGCCGCCCAGCGTGCGCGCAGACTCGCTGGGGTCCACCCGCTCCACGGTCCACGACGGCTCTGCATTCAACTCCACCGCCTGCATGGCTACCAGCTCGCCCACGTCGAAGCCTCCGGTGGCCACCTGCAGCTGCAGGCCCACCAGCGGTGCCGTGTCTGCAGGCAAGACGAACCAAGCAGCACGGCTGCCATCGACCAGTTGGACAGCCGCCTGGCTCGCCGCATTGCCGCCCAGAGTTTGTGCGTAGTCAGCGTCCCCAGCACGCTTGCCGGTCAGCGTCAGGAGTGTCCCAGCCGGGCAAGTGAGGCCCAAAGCCGCTACCACCCGGATCTCCGTCGCAGCAGCCCAATCCAGGCGCAGAGAAGCGGAGCCAGCTCCCCCGCTGATGCGGGCAACGCTGGCCGGCGCACCATCGATCAGGGCCGCCAGGTTGATGCCGGCAGCGCCGGAGACGCTGGGAACAATGCCGGCCGGCTGGCCGAATCCAATAAGCATTTCAGGCTCCCCAGAAGCGGATGTTGTGCCGGCCAGAAACCGGGTTTGTGATGACGCTGGTCACGATGACGTTCCGACCGCCAGCCAGGCCATAGCGGGGGTAAGAGATACGGCCAATCTGTCCCGGCCTGAATGCCAGCTCGGGCTGGCATGCGAGCAGCCCGGAATAGAAGTGGCGAGGAACCGCATACAGCGCAATTACCCGGTCCAGCTCGGCCTGTGCGTCCTCGCGCTTGTCGAAGCGTGACAGCACCGGCGCAGCCGCCTCGGCGCGGTTGTAACGAGGCGCAAGTGGTCCGCCCGCGTACACCTGCCCACGATATGCACCGACCAGCTGCTGGCGCTCTGAAGGCGGAAGCTGCTCCAAGTCGGTAATCATGTCGCCGCTGGCCAGCTGCGTTGCATTCGGCTGGTAAGCCATGCGCCGGCTCAGTCCCGGTGCCAGGTCGGGCTTCACGATCAGGTCGCCGGCCAGCACGCGCCAATCCAGATTGAATGCCAGGTCCACCTCGGGAACGCTGTCCGGGTCAATGAGCCGCGCCAGGCGTAGCACGCCATCACCATCCGGCCACCAATCCACGCAGTAGCTGGGCAGGATCTCCGCGAGCGCCTGGCGTGCTGTTGCTCCTTCGCCTGCGTAATAGCCGATGCCGGCGTAACCTGTGGCGCTGTCGATAGCCGCTGCATCATCCGCCGCCCAAGCGCTCTTGCGCACGCGCCGGAACACGTCGCGCAGAGCCTGCTGCAGGGTTGCTGGCTGCATGGTCGGCCCGATGCTGGAAACGTCCGCAATCACAGGACCAACCGGCTGAGCATCAAACGCCAACTGCTGCCCACCCGCTACGAGGGCGTAACCGTCGCCCGCCATGATCTCGGCACCACGGTCAAGAACACGCGCAACCGACGCCACAGCGGCATCGGAAACCCACCGCACGCTCCCATCGCTATTGACTGGAATGGTAGGCACAGAGCGAACAGCGCCGATGACAACAGGCTGCGGCTGCCATGCAATCTGATCGTTGATGCTTGGCAAGAAAACCGCCTGATGCAGCGCGTTGTCCAGATCGTCATGCGGATCACGCAGCACGATGCTCTTGCGGCCATCCCCTTCAATGTCGATACGCTCTACCACATACCGGCTAATTGGACTGGCACTGGCCAGCCCAGCACCCTGGGTAGCGAGCCGCAGCCTTACCGGGGCATCCCGTATGTCTCCAAGGGCAGCTGCGTCGAGCAGGCCCACTGCATCATCGATGCGCAGCGTTCCACTTCCTGCCCGACTACCGCTGTCCCATGGCCAGAAGCTGACGCTGGCAACTGCGTCCAGGCCATCACCGGCAACACAACCGATAAAAGGCTGATTTGGCGGGGCGTCATCGGTTGAGCTGATGTAGTGCTCAGCGCCCAGCCAAAGAGAATCGACAACCGCTGCGGCGACCTCCCATCCACCATGCAACACCGCATTGCTCGCACCTTGCCACTGCCCTGAATTGACGATGCAACGCAGACCGCGAGCCGTGGTGCCCTCCATGGATACTGCGAAGTGAAGCGCGTCCGAGAGGGATAGTCCTCGGCTGTGAACAAGTTCCGCCCCCCGATAGAACTCAACTGCCCGGCTGCCATCAAGCAGAACCCGCACACCAACAATCTCGCCCTTCTTCACCGATGGCAAACCGCTAGCAACGACATTTCCGCCTGCCACAACCTCGCCCGTGTGCAACCGCCAGCCTACGCCGCCGACACCACCGACCTCGACGTCTAGACTTGCAGAAGAAACGACGACGCCCAGGGTCGCCTTAACTGGGTCATCGCCCCAGAACATGACTTCACAACCGCGACTGCCAGTAGATTGAGCCACGTCACTTCGGGCCGCGTGAAGCAAGCTTGTTGGGCCAGTCGTAGTCAACGAAAGACCCCCATCCTCAACCGTAAGGCCAACGCCAATCGGCGCAGGCGCAAATCGCCCAAACACGGTCATGGCGTAGGCACCACGGTATGAATTGCCTTTGCACGCCATCTACCAGTCACATCGACAACAGCGACGATGTAGTTTGCGGGCGGAAGGCGTTGGAAAAAGTACGCGCCGGCAGAAATGATCGCTTCATCCAGAACGGCAGCATGCTGTTCGGACAGCAGAATGGCCCTGCAGTTTTCCGCACCGCCGCTGCCTATCTTGATGAAGCCCTGCACAACACCCGTGCCGTTCAATGACCATACGGGCAACGTCTGGCGCTTCCTGTGTGTACTGAAATTCTCTCTAAACCTTTGCCCCCAACTGCCCACGCGAAGATCAGGTTTGAACTGAGTATCAGGCTGCAGAGTCACAGAGATCATAGTTACTCCCAGAGCATCGCAAAGGCTGGGCCAGCTGTGCGGCCATTAAAGAAGGTGGGACCGCAGATGTAACGCCTGATGCGAGTCCCAACCATTGCTACATCGATGAAATCAACGCCACTAACCAACGTCTCCGGAAAAGCTGCCAAGCCAAAAACGGGGACCAGCGCCGGCAAAGGCATCCAAACCGGAAATAGCGGGACTTCGCCCCCAATCGTTACCCCGACACCCAGCGGGAACTGCACGACGTTTGCAGAGAAGCCGGAGATTACGCTCCCTCCGTTATTGAGTCGCATCGATTGTGCCTTTGGTACGTCAATGCCACACAAGACATAAACACCATCGCCGGTCGGGTAGCCATTCGGGTCGCAGCTTCTGCAGATAACGAAAGAACCGGAGGCCGGGTAAGACGCGCTAACGCTCCCCCCAACTCTGTTGACTACGCCAAAAAACCCCTCGGTATGACAGGAATACGATGAGACATTCGCTTTATCGTCGAAGTAGGGGGTTATGCTCGTCCTGCTCCCCACAATTCCTGTCAGGCTGCCCGTTGAAGTCACACCTGTGCCGATGGTTATCCAAAGGCCCAATGATGCGGACGAAGAAGGACCACTTCCGTATTCAACCTTCAGGAATATTGGACTGGCTGCTTGCAACTCGTCGTTAAAGCGCCAGATCTCGAACCCCACAACCGTGTTGGCCGATGGGGGCCGCAGCACCGTGGAAAAGTCGATAGCGCCGGTGGTGCTGACCTTCCCCAAACCACTCCCGGCAAGAAGCTCCGAGTAGTCTCTCGCCAAAGTCCTGAAAGTCGCATCGCTGTTATGAGTGCCCACATAGTTGTAGGTCGCTGTGAAGGTTGTCATGAAAGGTTCTCGCAGAGGTGATCATCAGCAGCCAAGTTGCTAAGCCGCTGGAGCTGAGATGAGAGGGTGATATCTGCCGATAGGTGCGATGGCTTTGTGTACGGAAGGCAGTCGCCGACCGCCGGGCCTCCCATGTTTCCAAACAGCAGAACAAAGTAGGCATTGACCGAGTTTCCAATCACGGGACAATCGCCCAGGTAAAGTCATCCAAGTTCGTTGGATAGTTTTGCCCGGTGCGAAGCATGACGCCCGCAAGTCTCGCGTAAGACGCTCCTGGCGGGGTTGTCGCTGTTACTGTCGATGGATGCCAGGCACCGCCTCGGCCATCGTTGACAACGTTACCGTCCCAGTTGTTTCCCACTTGCTGTCCTGCAGCGTTGTAGAACTTCACCCTGACATAGCCGGCGGTTCGGCCAACGTCGCTTGCCCCCTGATGACACATGCAACGCGCCTGAATCTTTGTGCCGGGTCCCACCGTGGCTTTGAACTGGTTGATCAGCTCGCTCGTTCCCCAGAACCCGGTATCGAGCTGCGCGGAGTAGCTGCTGTTATAGGGATGCTCGGTCGAGATGCTGATGCTTTGACCCTTGTCCCAGCCATAGTCGCCCTGCTCAAAGTTCGCATTCAGGAGGCCGTCCGAGAGGTTCAAGAGCGCGACCACCCGTTGAAGTCGAATAGTCACCAGCTGTTGAACGATCCGACCAATATCGTCGGTGACCATTACACGCCATGTTTGAGTTGACGAATATTCGGTGGTTCCTGCCGGCGCCGAAAATACCGGCTCAAACGCCGACGAGTCACTGATGAGAAAGTCATCTCCCCCAAAGCTATCGATGCGAATCCAGTCGCACACCACTGGCGCAACGCCGTTAACCTGCGCGGCGCGGATCTGTAGGGACGGTGCAATCGGGCTGGTGCCGTCATAGATAACCTGGCCATACGCTGGATTGGGCGTGACGGTGAGCGCATACGCCGAGCCACCACCTTCGGGCTGCTGAAACGTCATCCACCAGTTTGCGCCCTTGTCCGAAGTTGCTTGCCCCACAACGTCAGTCGCACCAGCCACCGTTGATGCCTTGTATGGCGCGCCAGTGATCGATTGAACCCAGCCCGGGAAGGTTAGTACATGATCGCCGCCGCTCTGGGTGACCTCGATTATGATGGTTTTCTCTTCGGGAACATGGGTATAGCTGACGTAGAAGACGTCTTGATCTAGCAAGAGAGTGAAACGTTGATACCGACAGTCAATGGTGATCGTGTTGTTACTGATCAGCAGGTCTTGAACTGGCGGATTGGTCGCGTAGGGATACTGAAAAACCGCCGCCGTGTAGCCCGAGTACTTGCCGTTGCGAACAGCTCGCACACGGAACCAGAAGCCAAAGACATCAGTCAGCGTCGCGGTGTAGTGGCGCTCTTCAGCGGTGCCGATCTGCTGCCACTCGCCGGCAGCGCCGGCAACGTCGGGCGCACGCTCGATGCGGTAGGTGATGCCACGGCCGCCTGGGTGATCCCACGTCAGCAGCACGCCATCGGCCACTGACTCAGCCTTCAGCGCCGAAGGCGAGGCCGGCGGCGGCGCGACATAGACAGCAGGAACCCAGCTGGCGGGAACCCGTTCGACGGGCGTTACCTCGGGCAGGCCTTCAACTCCTATATCGACCAGCAGCACCTTGCGGCTCACTTCTTGTTCTCCAACTGCTTCAGTTCATCCAGTACCTGCTGGCGTGCCAGGACCTTGTTCAGCTGGCCCAAGGTGTCCAGCAGCCTGTCATCGCCGGTCGTAGTCCGGGACGGGCCCGAGGTCGCGGGACCTTGGCCACCGGACTGGGTGCCCAAGGTCTTGTCTGCCAGGGCGTTGACCATTTCGGTGGCGATCAGCTTGGGCAGCTCATACATCACGTCCACCAGGTCGCCGATATCGGTTTGTTGCTGGGCCAGGTAGTCGTCCAGCTGGCCTTCGCTCAACCCAAGATCTGCCGCCAGGTCCTTGCCCGTCATGCCGGTGACGCTGCGCAGAATGTCCAGCGGGTTGGCACCGTTGACGCCGGCAAGGTCACTGACGCCCTGGGCGATACGCTGCGCCCGTTCCAAGCGCGCGGCAGCCTCCTGCTGCGCCTGCAGGGCCGAACGCTGGGCATACAGCTGCTCCAGGCTCGCGGCGTTGCCTTCCGCCCCGAACTGCTTGGCCATCTGCATAACGCGGTCATAGTCGGCCTGGTAGCCGGCAGCGCTGGCATTGAGCGAGCGACTGACCTCCAGGAACTGCTGCGCGTACTGGGTGAAGGCGTCAACGTCACCGGCCAAGGCGGCGGCGCTCATCAGATCATTGGCGGTAACGCGGCGCTGGGCGTCGGTGTCCGGGGACAGGGTGTCACTCATGCGCAGCGAGTTGATGAACGCCTCAATCTTGCTGGCAGTTCCCTCGGTTGCGCCGCCCAGCTGCTGGATTTGGTCATTCAGGCGGTTCAATGCCAGGTCGACCAACTCGCCCTGCAGAGCAGTCACCAGGGCATCGGTCTTCAGCTGCGCGGACTCGCGCACCTTGGCCAGGTCTTCCTCACGGGCTGACAGGCCGCCCAGCGCCTTGGCCTGCGCCTGCAGGGTACGGATACGCTCTGTCTCTTCCTGCCGGACCTGCATCAGGCTCTTGGCAAAGGAGCTGAAGCCGGCAGTGGCCACCTCCTGATATGCGGCTGCGGCGGTTTCGCCATAGCTGGACGCATTGGACATGACCCGTTGATATGCCTGGGTCAGCGTCTCGTCGGCCGTCTGCAGCTTCTCGATGAGGTCCGTTAGGCGCGTGAGGCCACCAACCGTCAGCAGGCCCGCACCATCGTTGAAGTCCGCAGCAGCCGCCAGCAGGAACTGAGCACCGTCATTAAGTTTGGCGGCGCTACTGCGCCACCGCTCGGCAATGGTGCTGGCGGTTTCATCGAGCTGGCCAACCTGGGCGATGATGTTCTCGGCCTGCAGGCGCTGCTGGAAGTCCTCGAAGGATTCGTTGAACGTGCGGCCAAGCACCGTGGACAGCTCGCTTTTTAGATTTCCCTTCGCGTCATAGACAGCTTTGAAGCTGCCCTGGATGATCTCGACGGATGCTAGGCCCAGCGCATCGGATGCATTGCGCGCGGTCTGCGCGATCATCTTGTAGAGCGCCTGGGCAGCTTCCTTGGACCCTTCGCTGGCCTCTATATCGACGGTTCTGCGCTTCTTACCGCGAAACAGGCTCTTCTGGCCTTCCTGGTAGGCATACGCAGACACGCTGCCACCATCCGCGCCGATGTCGATGGTCTGGCCTGTTTCCTTCGTCTTGTACTTGCTGCCGAACAGCTTGCCGCCGCTGATCTTGTCCACGGCGATGGCCGCCAGGGCAACCCAGCCGGCCACCGGAATCGCAGCCAGCGCGCTGCCACCGGCCAGTGCTGCGCTACCTGCCGCTGCAGCTGCGTAGCCGGCCGTGCCATAGGCAGCTGCGCCCAGCCCCTTGCCCACGGTGTCGCCGCCTTGCTGCCAGCCGTATAGCGCACCGAGCGCGGCGCTTCCCCACATGCCACCGGCACTGCCGAGCATTTTGGACGCGCCAGCCTTCGCACCGGTCATCAGGCCGGACAGCTTCCCGCCGCTGATCCAGTTGGCCACCTTGTAGAGCATGCCGGCATTGCCCCCGAGGCCACCCAGCAACGAACCGCCAGTGCCGCCGCCCAGGCCAGATCCAGCTCCCGCCATCTGCATCAAGGAATCGATGTTGTTGCCAAAGCCCATGGAAGCGCCTGCGCCGGCAGCGATGCCCGCGCCCCAGCTGCTCTGTGCCGCCATCGCGCCCGTACCTGTGAGGCCGCGTCCGCCTGTGACCAGGCCAGCGAGCTGCTGCAGCCAGTTGCCACCACTGGCGGCGCTGGTGATCTGGGTCTGGATCGGAATGACAATCTTCTGCTGCAGGAAGGTCCGCACCAGGTCGCCAACCAACTGCTTGGAAATGCTCTTCAGATCGCGCGCCAGGCCGCTGAAGTCCTTCAGACCGGACATGACGAAGTCGGTAAAGGCATCGGCAACACTGCTGACAGCATCACCCCAGACGCCAGCCCACTCTTCGGCATCGCGCGCGGACTGCTCCATGGCCACCGACATGGCAGCGCTGGCATCCGCAGCCGAAAGCATGGCCGCCTCATACTCGCGGTAACTCTTGGCCCCCATCTTGGTGGCCAACTGTTCTTTGCTGCCTGCCGCTTCAATCGCGGTGGCCAGCTCGCGGCGCATGTCCTGCTCGGCCTGCAGCTGGCGTCGGCTGATCTCACGCTGGATGCCCGTCTGCCGGAGAATGGTCAGCTCTCCGGTCATCGCATCGAGCAGCGCCTGCGGTGCGCCAATATCGCGGTCCAGCTCGGCCTGGCGCTTGGTCAACGCAACCTTGGACGCTTCAACCAGCGTCGTATACGACGCCTGGGTGATGTTGTGAGCCTTCAGCGCCTTGTCCAGCTCAGCAATGCGCTGCCGATTCTGCTCCTGGGCGAGCGCCAAGGGTCCCTGCTGCTCAGCCGTGGCCAGTGCAGCTTCGGCCGTGTAACGGGCTTGGGATTCTTTGGCGTGGTCAACGGCCTTGGTGTGCTGCGCCTGCGCACGGGTGGCGGCCGTGGCCGACTTCGCCAGCTTGTCATTTGCAAGCGTGGCCGCGATCTTCTGCTCGTTTAGCGCGCGCAGGGCCTGCGCGTCGGCGCTGGTAGGGTCAATGCCCGCATCGGCAAGCTGCTTGATGAAGCCGGCGCGCAAGGCTGCAGCCTTACCCTGGGTTGCTTCAATCATCTGCAGCTGCAGCTGGTTAACCTGCTGATTCAGACCGGCGGCCACCTTTTGCGAAGCCGTGGCCACCTCGTTGCCGGCACTAGCGGCGGCAGCAGCCACGTCCTTGAAGCTGGCGGCGTTCAGGGTGTTCGCAGCCGTTACATCACGGATGCTCGCGATGAAGCTGACAAACTGCGGCTTCGCCACCTCCAGAGAAGTGCGCTGCTTCACCTGTTCGTTAACCAGTGCCTCCAGCTTCTGGCGCTCTTCGTCGGTGGCGTCGGAGATGCCGGCCTTCTTCAGGATCAGGTCGGTACTGATATCGATGGCACGTTCATAACCAGTAGTGAGCGCATCCAGCTTGATTCGTGCCTGGTCGATCTCTCGGCTCTTCTCCTCTAGCTGCCGGTCATAGCCATCGGTCGGGAAGTCCTGCGCGACGGCGCGCATGCGGGCATCCCGCAGTTGCTGGTACTTGTCCGAAAGGGCCTCGACCTGGTCGGCGGTCTTCTGCATCTGATCGCGCTGTTCGTCCAGGCCGGCGAAGTCGGCGTTGGCAGTGGCCTCGCTGAACTTCTCCAGCTGATCGATAGCCGGCTGGAAGCCGATGCGGACAGATTCGGCCAGCTCCTTGGCCTTGGCTGAGCTGTTCATCGCCCAAGCAACAAACAACGAAAGGGCGGTAACGGCCAGCCCCACCGGGCCACCGAAAGCGGCCATTGCGCCGTTCAGAACCCGCATCGATGCTGCCTTAGCCGTCGCTGCGACGGAGGCCGCTTGCATCGCAGCGGAGCTGCGGGCGGTGGCTGCGGCCAGCTGCTGTTCGGCGATCACCAGGGAGCCAGCGGCACCCAACCCAGCACGAGCGGCCGAAAGGCGGGCTGCTGCGGCGGCTTCGGCCTGCCGTGCGGCCTCGACCTCGGCCAGCGCTGCCTGGCGCGTTGCGACGGCGCTGGCGATCTTCGCTGCCGTGGCACTGACTAGGCCGGCGACCAGCCGGCTGCCGAACGCGATGGCGACCACGCCCACGGCCTTGTCCAGGGCGGCCAGGTTGTCGGCCAAGAAGGAGATACCCTGCGCCAGCGCACCGGTTGCGCCGAACTCGGTCGATGCTTCGCCGACAAAGAGCGTGACGCTGTTGCGCAACTGCACCAGCGCCCGTTCTACGGTCAGCGGCATCTGTTCGAACTCGCGCTGGATGGCAGACGCTTGACCCTCCAAGGCCTGCACCATCCGTTCTACGCTCACCTGGCCATCATTCACATGCTGGCGCAGCTGCCCCATGCTGATGCCCATGCCGTCGGCCAGTGCTTGGGCCAGGCGCGGCGAATTTTCGATGATGGAGTTGAACTCTTCGGCGCGCAGGACACCGCCCGCAAGGGCTTGGGTCAGCTGTGTGATGGCGTTCTTCTGCGCATCGGCCGATGCGCCGGAGATGGCGAAGGTCTTGTTGATGGTTTCGGTGATGGCCAGGTTGCGGGCCTGGCTTACGCCGTATTCCTGCGTAGCCTTCGAAAGGCGTGTGTAGAGCGCCACGGTCGATTCCAGCGCAGTCGATGTGCGCTGGGAGATTGCGAACGTTTCGGCTTGGGACTTTGTGAACTCGGCCTGGCTGTTGGCTGCCAGTTTCAGCCGGCCAGTGATGTTCGTGTACTCATCGGCCAATGCGGTCGCGCTGCGCAGCGCCTGGGCACCTGCGGCGGCAGCGAAGAGTCGGGACACCATGCCGGCAGCGACGCCGGAGGACTTGCCGACGCGCTGCACCTGGTCATCTGCTTTACGCATGCCGTCGGCGATGGACTGGCTGGCGCGCTTGCCGCCCGCGCCCAGGGAGTCCATTTGGGCGTTGGCTTCTTTGACGCCAGGAGCCACGCCCTTAGCGTCGGTGGCTAACCGTAGAGTGACAGTCTTGTCGGTCATTGGGAGCGCTCTTTCAACTCTCTGGCTACCGCGTCGGTCATCACCCGGACGCCTTCGCTGACCTCGGGCCAGCACTCTGGGGGAATTGCCAGGAGGCGGCAGGTAGCCTCCATTTCAGTTGCCGAAATGCCGGCATAGACCGGCTTCAGTGCGCCCATCCAACTCGGTTGGCAACGTTGGAAGACTTTCACTGTTAGCCAGTTCTCTTCCAGCACCTCGGCAACGTGATCTGAATCGGACTCTTCGCCTGGTGGCGCGCCGCCGTCGCGCAAAAAACTCGCCGTGGTGGCGGTGGGGTCTGGGCGACGTTCCAGGTCATCCAGTTCCCCACCGCCAACACGGGAGCCCTTCCCAGTCGTTAGCGACCGCGCGACGGCCTGGAGTTTTTTACGCGCGAATCGCCCATGGCTTCGAAGTACGCCTGCAGGATGGCCGGCTGCAGGAAGCCGGACCACTGACCCTTCTTCACTTCGCCGATGGCAGCCTCGTTATCGAAGGCCTTGCCGTCTTCGTCGCCCAGGCCTTCGACCTTCTTCAACAGCTCTTCGATGTAGTCGGCATCCACCCAGCCACGGTCGGAGAACTCGGACAGCTCTTCCTTGCTCTTGACGAGCATCTGGGCGGTGATGGTCCCTTCATTGAAGCTGTTCGGGTTGTCGGTCGGCAGCTTCAACTTGACCGACAGGGTGATGAGGTTGGTTTTGTGCAGCTTGAGCATGGATGGTTCCTTTTCTGGGAAGGGATTGAGTGGTGCATGGCCATGTTCGTCGCGCGCGCGCGATCCTTGGGACTGACGCGCGTCAGTACTGCAACGAAAAAGCCCCGCGCTTGGCGGGGCTCTTCGATCACAACACGGTGGACGCCTTTACGGGTTGGCGTCGCCGAACTCGATATACAGCTCGTCACCACCTGCGGAGCTTGGTACACATGGGCCGGAAATCTCCCAGCCGTAGTCGCCATCAATGTCCACCTCATTGATGGTTTCGATCTGACCACGGATGCCCAGTTCGCTGTAGCGACCATCGGCCTCCTTCAAGCGCAGGCTGGCTTCGAAGGTGGCCGCATTCCGGCGGGCGGTCCACGGATCGAAGTCGCCCAGCGCCGTCTTGGCCATGCGCAGGCTGAAGGTGGGGGAGCGGTCGGTGATGCCCGTCTCCTTGTGACTGGTGTACTCCTTCGTCGCCTGCTGGTTGCCGATATCCACCGACAGCGACTTTGCCCAGACCAGCAGCTTCGCTCCGCCGTTGACGACCACGTTGGTTTCCGTGTTCTCAGCACGGGCCGGCGTCGGTACGGTGTCCGGCAGCGTGATCGTCGGCAGCGCGGCTTCCGACACGTCCTTGCAGTCACCCTGCACACGCACGTTGCCCTTGAAGCGATCACCGATGGTGATGGACAGGCCGGTCAGGTTGTGGCGTGCGCCCAGGATCTTCTTCTGCGTGCCGGCATGGAAGAAGTACGCCGTACTGGACTTGATGCCGTCGGAGATCGGGTTATAGCGGGTGGTCTTGGCCACCTCATCTTTCACCGAAGTCATGCCCGCCGGGAGCAGCAGGACTTCGCAGTCCGCGCTGCTGGTTGCCAGCGCGCCAGGGGTGGCTGGCGGATACAGTTCGAACTCGCCTTCGATGAAGCCGCGCTCATTGCTCACAGCAAAGGGCGTGCCGCCGAAGAACGGGCGGTCAATGGGGCGTTCCACTTTGTCCACCTCGGTGCCCGAGGTGCCGTTGAGCAACATGACGCCATTTGCCAGGGCGGTCGGGCCTGCATCGGTGCCAACGATGGCTTCGATCTTGGCGACCACGCCGCGCTTCTTGAATTGTTCCAGGTTGGGCTGGGCCATAGCAGGTTCCTTTAGTCAGCCGAGGGAGTGGGTGCCTTGCGGCTCTTGGGTGCTGCCTTGCCGTCAGCAGCATCGGCGGCAGGGGTGTCGGGCAGCACAGGTGCCGGAGACGGCACCGTTGCTGCGATGGATTCATCAACCAGGCGGCCGTCGATCACGCGCCAAGTGCCGTGGGTAGTCGGTGTGTGTGGCTTGTTCATTCGGGAGCCTTGTGGGACATGGTGTATTCACAGACAAAGATCATCTGGACTGCGTACCAGCCAGCCTTGTAGGACTCGGTACGTTCGCCCTGGAAAGTCAGTTCACTGAAAGCCGGGCCAGCAACCCAACCCAGCAGCGCATGGCGCACGTCTTTCTTGACCGTTCGCATCACCGATTCCGCGCCTGCGCCTGCCTTTTCGTTTGCAGAGCTTTGGACGAACAGCACAACTTGCAGGCTGACGCTCACGGGCTGCTGAATCGGTGGGCCGCTGTACTTGACCTTGCCGCCACGCTCTTCACTCAGAACGTAGGCCGCTGGGTTGTTGTTGGGCTGGCTATCCAGGGCGGCACGCAAACCCGCAGCACCTGAGACAATTTTCAGGCTCTTGGCGTGCTTCTGCAGGCGCGCGATTGCATCATCAACGGGAAACGGGCCGAGAAAGCTCATAGGCCCCTCAACGTGCGCCGGTCGAACATGCGCCGCCGGCTACTGACGCGGGTCGGGCCGCCTTGTTCATCGGTGACCGGAGCCGGCGCAAGCGGGTCATTGGCCCCCAGCGTGAGCTTGCCGATGGCGACCAGTTCCAGGGCATTGAGCGCGCTGCGGTAGTCCCGTTCGATGCGCCCGGAGTCTTGCGTGGTGTTGTCGCGCTGCGGATGCAGGTGGTAGCGCGCGATGGCCCGCGCCCAGACGGTCAGAATGCCGAACTGGGCCGGGTCCATCGGCACGGTGTAGCCACGCTGCACCAGACGTGCGTCCACCTCGGCGGTGGCCTGCACTGCGAAGCGCTCAATGCTGGCCACCGCTTCGACTGCCTCAGATACCTGGGAAGGTTCCCAGGTATCCGTGGAGCCTTGGGCGATCACCACGCCCAGGAGCGCTTCGTCTACCGTGTACAGCTCGGCCAGTTCCCGCAGCTTGCCGGAGCCTTCAGCAAGTTGTTTGGCCGTGACGTACACGTTACTTGCCGCCCTTCTTGCCGCCCTTGGCAGCATCGGCCTTGGCATCGGCAACGGCCTGATCCTTGGCCTTTGCGGCTTCAGCCGCAGCAGCGTCGGCGGCCTTCTCAGCTTCGGCATAAACAGCTGCGACAGCATCGGCCAGCTCGTCCTGTGCCTTCTTGGCAGCGACCGCTTCGGCGTCAGCAACGATGGCGCGCGCGTTGGCAACAGCATCGTCCAGCGCGAGCTGGGCAGCTGCAGCGGCCGCATCGGCGGCAACCTTCGCTTCCGCGTAGATGGCAGCGACAGCGTCGGCTCTGGTCTTCTCGGCATTCTCAGCCGCAGCGGCGTTGGCCGCATTGACCTGGTCGCGTGCTTCCTCCAATGCCTGGGAGTGAGCGGCTTCAGCCTTGGCTACCTGGGAATTAGCCAGTTGGGCTTCATCAAAGGTCACTTCGGAAACGGTGAGGTTGGGGTCGGACTTGAAGCGGCCGACCTGGTCATCTGTCAGTGCCGCCAGAGCGATGCCCAGGCCGGTCTTCTTCATCGCAAAGCCACAGCGGAAATAGGGCTCACGCTTGGCGACGATCCACAGAGCGTTCTGCTCCGACATACATGCTCCTTTGATATGGCCCGCCAGTGCGGGCCATACCGAGTGGGTCAGGTTGAGGTGGCTATCAGGCCAGCCAGGGCGTCTTCAGCAGCTCGACGCTGCCAGCCCATTCGTTGCCGCCGTTTTCATCCTTGATGACGAGCTTGCGGCCGGCGCTTTCCAGCAGCGGCGGCACCACCAGCAGGGTGGCTTCGATGCCCAAGGGGTTGCCGCCATCTGCGGTGAACGATTCCAGTGCGGCCTTGGCAGCTGCGAAGTTTTCTTTGGTCAGTGGCTGATTGCTGGCATAGGCCATCTGCCAGAAGCCGTAGCCGACGTTGTTGCGACTGTCCACGCCGAAGCGGAACAGGTTGCTGGTGAACACGACCTCGTCGGTGAGCGCCGTCATCGCCGTCAGTGCCGGGTTCTTGCGGTTCTGGAAGATAATCGGCTTGATCGCACGGTTGGTGCAGAGCAAGTACCAGGTCGGGTTGTTCGGGCGCGCAACCGTATCCACGTCGGAATTGGAAACCGTTGTGGCGACACCAGTGCCGTCACTGTTCGGGTAGACAGGGTGGTCAGTGTCGAAGAAGTTCTGGCCGTCGTAGCACAGCTGATTGGTGCCGTTCTTCAGTGCCTTGAATACCAGAATGTCCGGCTGGATCTTCGCGGCGCGGCCGGCTTCCTTGAACAGCGGCGTGTAGATGCCGAGTTCGTCGTCTTCAATGTCAGTCTTCTTGACGCTGACACTGGTTTCCCAGTCCTTGTTGACGATGGAATAGCCAAATTCCTTAATGGCCTTGAGGACGCGGTCGCCGATCCATTCGCGGAACTGCGGGAAGTCGCCCAGCCAGCCGTAGGTATTGCTCTTGGTGCTGCTGGGCACCTCGGTGGCAATCTTCTGCCAGTGGGTGGGCGCTTCATCCTTGGCGTCCTGGAAGAGCTTTTTGAAGCCCGTGAACAACGCCTGGATCAGCGGAGAGGTAACGAGTGTCATTGGATAGACCCTTTATATGGTGATGGGGCGGTGCGCTGGGTTTAGGCCGAGGCCTGAGCCTGCAGCGTCTTCAGGAAGTCGGCTTCGGAAATGCCCAACAGGCTGCAGGCCTTGCGCTGTTCGGCGTTCAGGGCGGTTGCGGTGGCACCGGCCGGCAGCGGCTTGCCATCCAGGCCGGTTTCCCCGCCCACGGCCGGCGCGGTGCCCACGAAGGCCTTGAAGCGCTCCAGGCCTGCAGCATCGCTGCACGCAGCGCGGTGATAGTCCTCGGTAGCGGGTGTGATCTTGCCGGCCGCCAGCGCGCCCTTGATTGCGGTGTCCACGGCACCGGCGTGGTCGGCCTTGTCGCGGGTCTTCAATGCGTTTTCGGCATTGGTGGCACGGTTGACGGCGGAGTCGTAATCACCGCGCGGCACAAAGCGATCCAGGCTGGGGGTTTGCTGTGTGTTGAGCGCCGTGGCTGTGTCGTCCTTGTCCTTCTTCAGAGCATTCAGGGCGGTGGCCACGGCGTCATCGGTGGCGTCTTCTTTCAGGCCCAGGGCCGCCACGATGGCGGCCGCGAGCAATGCAGAACGCGGCATGGGTGTTTCCTCTTGGTTGAGTGCGGTCAGGAACAGGTTCGGCTTGTTGACCAGGCCGGCCGAAACGAGCTGGACGATGCGGCCGGTGTCCGGCTCGTAGTCGAAGACAGGGGACAGGTAGCGATAGGCGCGGCTGGTGACCTGCTCAGCGCCACGTTCGGTCCAGTTCACACGCCCCCACAACGTGCCGCCTTCGCGGATCTCAACGGCCTCGATCCATGCGGCGGCCGGAGCCGGCTCACCCTTGGGGGCACGGTGCTGCGTGGAGTGCTCCCAATCGATGGGCAGCTCGACGGCACCAGCCCGGAAGTTGTCCTGGACGGCAGTCTGGCCAGCAGCGTCGAACAACCAGGTGCGGCCATCGCGGCCGACGATGCGCTGGCTGGCTGGGTCAGGTGCGGCGATCAGTTCCACGAACTCGGGGGCCGAGTCGTAGCCGGAAAGGTCGATATTGAGAGCAAGGCGGTTTCGCATGCCGCCCAGAGTGGGTGCAGGTCCGCGTTGCGTGGGACTGACGTGCGTCAGTAAGTGAGGGGCCTGATTTCGCTGTGCCGGCAGTCCCGGCGACGGTGGCCCGCACCATGGTCGCCGGAGATGGCGACGGCAGGCAAAGTGCCCGTTTTGGGGTTGGTTGTCCAGATGCGGGGCAGCGAGACGGTCAGGACACCGTTCGAAGACCGTTTAAATCGCCGCAGGCCGCCAGCGGCCCCTGTCGGTGGCACCGTGGGTGCGCTCTGGGGGGCTCCACGGCCCTCAGAGGCCGTTTCTGGGGGGTCACCTGACGGAACCGGATTCCCCAAGTTCCAGCCAGGCAATGGCGAGGTCGGAAATCACCTGGTCGTCTTCGCTGCTGATGCCCATGAACGGCCGAGCCGGTAGCCCAGGATGGTTGACCTTCTGCACGAACGCCGGCACCTGCGCCCCATCTTTCCCTGGGCGGGTGCGCATGCCCGGCCAGAACAGCGCCTTGCCCGGTTTTGCGTGGATCTCGTAGGGCGGCGTGCCTTCCTGGTGCCAGCGGGCCTGCCGGGCGTCGGAGTAGATTTCAACCCAGTCCGGGCCCGACTCGCCATTGATGCCGTCGCGCGTGCGGCCCGACTTCAGGAGCGGCGTGCGGCCACTACCATCGGCCAGTGGTGCCCAGGCAATGCCATCGGGGCCAATGCCAGTGACGAAGCGCCCTTGGGTTGATTCGATCAGGTATTCCCGCACGTCGGCCATGAGGCCGCTCTGGTCCTGGGCGCGCTGCAGCAGCTCGCCAAACCACCGCTGCACCTGGGAGTCATCGATGGTGATTGTGAAAGGGCCGGTCTTGTCGGTCATGGTATGGTTCGCCCGTGGACGGTGGGACCACAGCTGGCAGTGGGAAGGTGGCCTGGTCGGCACCTGGTGATGCGGGTTCGAATCCCGTCGCCGTCCTTGATATCCGAAGGGGTGGGCATATTGCCCACCCCTTTCTCATTTCAGCCGTGCGTAGTCGCGCAGCTGCTCAGCGGTTCGAATCTCGGCAGTGACCAACCAGTTGGCCAAAACCTTCTCTGGGGTGCGACTGGGGAAGCTCTCCATGCGCACATAGGCCACAAAGAACCGCCCATCTTCCAACTCATAGCCCACGGCCAGATTGCTCGGGGAGAGCTGCCGCCAGGCGGCAGGTGGATTGCTGACCCAGCTCGGCAGCGTGCGCAGGCCTTCGGCCAGCAGCGAACGGTCAGCGTCGGCCGCGTCCCGTAGGGCGTGGGATAGCTGCCGATCGGTAACCGCGATCAGCGCCGACTGCGGGGTGATGCCTGCATGCGTGGTGATGCGTCGCTCGACCGGCTTGGCCAGCTCCTGCAGCACGTCATCGGCGATCCAGCCTGCAGGCGAAGCGCGCCCCGAAGACCGGACCTGCAGGGCGGCGTCCAGGACAGTGTTCCAATCCGGTTGGAACCACGACACGTTACGCGCGGCCGCGTCCTGCAGGACCGCCTTGCGCCAGTCGGCCGGCAGGTCCATTACCTTGCGGCCAAGCCCTTCTGCGCCCCCCAGCGAACGCGCGGACTCGCCGACGTTGTAGCTCCATTCCGGTGCAGGATCGCCATGACTTGGCGCGGGTGGCGCATCAGGGCCGGCCTTGCCCATCACCTTCATCCGGGCAGCAGAAATGCCGGTGACGCTGCAGCGGCATCCCCAACCGTTCGGCGGGTAGTGGGTTTCCCACCATGGATCATTGGTGGCCACAACCTTGCCGTCCCATGCCAGGTGATCGTGGCGAGGATTGGTAACGGTGTTGTGCTGATACTTCAGGTACGGGAACGCCTTCAGTGATTCCCACCGGCCCGCCATGTACGCCGTGCGCAGGTTGGTGTGATAGATGACCGAGGTGCGCCAGTTGAAACCGGCTTGGTGATCGCCCCCCTTGCCACCGGGCCAGCCGAAACGCCGGATGGTGTCGCGGAACCGCGCGCGGAAGTCTTCCAACGTCTCGCCATTGGCGATGGCGGCATCAACCGCCTGGCGAATGTCGTCCAGGACCGCCGCCTTGGTGACCCCGGCAACCACGAAGCCATTGGCATGGTCCGTCTGCTGCAGGTCATCCCAACGTGCGGTGGGAATGTTCACCTTGCGCCGGAAGTAATCGACCGCCGCCGGGAACGATTTGAAGTTGCCGCGCACTTCAGGCATCAGAGTCGTCCAGTGCATCGGACATGCCGGCAACACCGGCCGCCGTCAGTGCCTGGGCCATCAGCTGGCCCAGCTGATGGCCGTCCAGATCGGGGAACAGCCCCAGCAGCCCGTCCCGCACGTCCTCCAGCGATACGGCCCCATCGACCAGCGCCTGCACCTGGTCAATCCAACCAGCAATCACGCGGTCTGCCCTCGGTGCGAGCAATGCAACCAGCTGATCCTCCCTGCTCGGCGCGGGCTGCTGCCGGTTCTCTGCCTGGGCGCGGGGCTTCGGGTCTGCAGGCGTCTCCACCGGCACGCTCTGCATCGGCGGACGCAGCAGCTTCACATCCTTGCCCTTGTCCGGGTCGGGAATGCGGAACTTGTCGCGGATCACTGATTGCTCAACCTCCAAGCCCATCGGCACCAACTTCTCCAGTGCCTCCAGCAACAGCTTCAGGTCTTCAGGATCTGGCACCGGATAGGTGACCTTCGGATACCGACCATGGCCATAGTTCAGGTCCACGAACGGCACGACCAGGCTCGACTGCACCTCAATTGCCAGTGCCTTGGCGAATGCACGCAGACGCAGGGTATGCACTCCTTCGTGGACCTCGGCCTGCGACAGGCTGGCACCATCGTCGGTGGTCATCGTCTGACCCAGCACAGCCTTGCTGACCTGCTTGTCCCAGAAGGTGGCCAGCTTCTCGAAGAAGTCGGCAGCGCCGGCAGTGTTGGCCGCTTCCTCAAAGACAATCTTGGTGCTTTCGTGGATCACCGCCGCTGCGTCGCTGCCCAGATTGGCCACAGCCCGCATCAACTGATCAATGTCTTCTTCCTTGGCACCGGGGCCGTAGGTGCCCACGCGCATTGGCAGCCCGAACACGTCGGCAAAGGCCATCCAATCCTTCCAGGTCCAGGCCTTGCACATATAGGCCACAGCAACCAGGCGCGCCAGGCCGCTGCGGACGCCCAGGCCGCTGCGCAGCTTGGGGCGGAACACGATGAACTTGTACGGCGGCAGGGGGATACCGTTGACCGGGTCGGCCTCATCGAGCAAGCGCAGCTCTTCGCCTGTTTCCCGGTCCCAGCGGAAGAACCGAGGGTCACGGTACTTGAAGTCCTTCGGAACCCAGGGTGTCTTGCTGCGATCCCAAATGATCTCCACCACGGAATAGCCCTTGCTCAGCCCATCTGCAAGGTCAAAAACCGTATTGCTGAAGCGCGCACCGCCAACGAAGGCGCGAACAGCGTCAGCAATCTCCACATCCTTGGCATCGTCGCTGAAGGCTTCGATGGTGGGCTCAAGGCCCGACAAAGCAAGCTTCACCGTACCCAGCACACTGCCGTAGTGCGCATCGCGCTCTTCCATTTCTTCAGCCAGCGTCAGGTAGGCGTGGTTATCGCCCTCGGCTGCTGCCTGCAAGATCGACGCCAGACGTTCCGGACCCAGCCCAGCGGCGACGCCGGCATGCCACGGTTGGCGGACGCCGGTCACGCCACCTGCGCTGATCTCGCGGTCGAGAATCTCGACCTGGATAGGATCGCCGTTTTCGTCAACGATCTTCGATTGCCTAACGGCCATTACCAAATCCCCTTTGTGCTGCGCCAGCCAGCGCCGCGCTTGATATCCCGCTTCATGTCTTTTGCGTGCGCCAGCACACGCCTGTAGTCGATGACTTCCACGTCCTGGCGGGACGCGTAGTGCATCAGCGCGATAGCGATGCCGACGTCGCCATGGCGTTTGGTGCCATCACCGCCCGTGGTCTTCTTGTCGGGGATACGCGCAACACCCTTGATGACCTTGATGGATCGCAGATCCTGCAGAACATCCTTGTCACGCGGCACGGCCATGGTGTCGTCTTCAAATGCCGTCTTCATTGGCGGCATCTGCTCGCGATACCAGCCCTCGGTCAGCATCACCAAGTCCACGCGGTTGTACCCGTATTCTTGGGCAAGGAACTCAGATACCGCGTGGCCGTTGCCTCGGGCATCCACCGCCGCCTTCATGAAGCGAGGAAGCCCGTCAATGATGTACTTGGCAATCTGGAACTGCTGCTTGTGCGGCATGTTCCGCAGCTCAAGCAGGAACGGGATGCGTCTGCGCAGGTTCTGCTCCACCTGGGCAGGAACCATCACGGTAAGGTCGCCGGTTCGCGCAAAGTCCTGGCCGAAGTAACAGTTGAAGCCAGGTGCCAGTGCCTTCAGCAGCGGCTCCACCTTCTCATCCAACCATTCCTTGATGATGCGCTCGCGTTCCTCGTCAGGCAGCTGTTCAAAGCCCTGCTCTGCGGTGTAACGCAACACCGGGGCATCGAACATGCGCGCTTCGATCAGACTGGTGGAAAGCCACGCACCGGAACCCTGCGACGGGACAACGTCCAATTCTTCTTCGGCGGCGTCGCCGTAGAAGGCGTACACATCCGCGACCCACTTGGCTTGGGCTTCTTCGTTCCAGGGCACGCCCTTGCGCATACACACGCGGCCGAACAGACCTTGTTCCACCGCGTCCTTGAAGGTGATTCGGTGAATGGTGCCTTTGCGCTTTCCCGCGCGAACCATGTTGATCAGCTCGTTGAACGGGTTTTGGTCGCCATCGTGGGTGCTGATGATGCGCACTTTGCCTCCCCAGATAAGCAGAGCCAGCGCAGCCTTTAACAGTTCGTCCAGTGCGCCGTGGAAGGCGGCCTCATCGATGACAACCACGCCTTGCTTGCCGCGTAGGTTGGCCGGGCGCGAAGACAGCGCAACGATACGATGGCCTGATGCGAAGCGGATGGTATAGGTCTTGATAGACCGTTCATCGTTACCATCGTTGAAGACCTCTTCGCCTTCCTCGATGGCCTCGGCCGCTTGGTTGAACACACGCGCCCACATGGCACAGGCTTCGATGTACTCGATAGCCATATCCATGTTGTAGCCGATGTAATAGACGTTCATGCCGCCCGCCTGGCGGGACATGGCGGCGGTCAGAACGTTGTCTGAAGCCTCGGCCCAGGTCAGGCCGACGCGGCGGCTCTTCTCGGCGATCTTCAGCTCGCTGGTGTCGGCGCACCAATCCCGCTGGTACTTCAGCAGGACCGCATCCAGTTCCGAGTTGACCTGTGCAGCAAAGGAGGCTGGAAGCTCCTGCTCCAGGTCGAAGGATTCGCCCTTCGCCATGGCCTTGGCCAGCGCGGTACGCTTCGGCACCGTGCTGGAAGGACGCCTGTCATTTGTGGGGGCAAGGACCATCAGCCAATTCCCAGAATCTTCTTGCGCATGTCTGCGGCGGTTTCTTCGGAGAGCCCCTTCGTCTTGACCAGTTTGTCCAGCTTCGCTGCCTGCTCCTGCAGAAGCTTCTCGCGGGCAGCGGCTTCGATCTTCTTTCGTACGTCCAGGCTCACGCGCTTGGACTCCAGCGCGTTCTTCGTGATCTGGGCGGCCGTCTTCACGTCGCCGAGCTTCACCTCGGGATTGGCGTTGAGCTTCAGCACCGTGTCTGTGGTGAGAAGCACCATCGCATTTGCCAGCATTGAACTGGTGTCGTCGCCGGCATTGGGTCCGTAGCGCTCCGCGATCACCTTGGCCGAGGTTTCCAGCTCCTGCATCTTTTCCGTGAAGTCCCGGATGGAAGACTCATAGCGGTGCAGGCCACTACGACTCACGTCGGCTTCGGGAAACTCGGCGCGAATAATCGCCACCATCTCATCCAGGGTGAAGCGATCCTCCCGCAACAGTTCCTCGAAGCGCTCCCTGTAGGGGGCGCGGTGAACCTTGCCTTTCCGGCGGCGCTTGGCGTCCGACATGGCGTTACCTGGTCGGCTCTTGGATGCCGTCGATCACCAGGTTGCCCTGGATCACGTCCAGGCCTCGGCTACGCAGCTTGGCCTTGTAGAGTTGGCCGCTCATGCCCGGAATCTGTTCCAGGTCTACGAGCTGGTGAGTCTGCAGGAAGCGCAGCTCTTCGATAACTTCATGCCGCTCAACGATGATGGCGACGTACTGAAGGCCGAGGTGCAGCACCGAGCTATTGGCAGTGCGGCCCGGCTGCTCGGACAGGAGTCGCAGCAGTACCAGACGCACGCCTTCGCGGCGGTAGTCGTCAAAGGTCTTTTTCATGCTCATTTCTCCATCAGATATTGTTCGATGGCCTTCAGCGAAGACGCCTGCGCCTCAAGGCGAGCGTCTACGCTTGAAAGGCGCTCGTAGACCCCGCGCATCTCGGCGTGCGTAATGCTGTTGGCGCTACGTGCTTCCAGTGCGTTGACTCGACTGGCTACGTTGTTGTGCATCACCCAAGAAATGATCTGTAGGAAGATCAGCACACACAGCCCGCCCAGGCAGACCACCAGCAATGGGACAACCAGGTCTTCCATTGAGCCGCCCTCAGTTACCCGTGCAGCGCACTGCGGACAGGTTGGCCTTCGCCACCGTCTCGCAGTACCAGCGCCACGCCGTTTCGTGCCATTGCGTTGCAGCTTGAATCAAGCGGCCGTTGGCGCTGCGGCAGTCCTGGTACATCAGTGCTTCCATGTCGTGCTGCGCCAGCAGCGCCAGCGGGTTGGCGCTGGTTGCTGGCGGGACGGCTGGGCACTGCTGTTTCAGGTTCGCCGGCAGGTCCGGGGGCGGCGGTGCTGGCGGCGGGCTCGGTAATGGCTTTGTTCCAGTGGCGCAGGAAGTCATCGCCAAGATCGATATCACGCAGATCAGGGCGCGCCGCCGCCAGCTTGGCAAGGTCGGCCCGTAACGTTTGCCCGAGTGTTTGGATTGCCTTCTTGTCATCTTCCCGCCCCTGTGAGATTTCATTGAGTTTCTTCACCGCTGTGTCGAAGGCGATAGCCTGGTCAACGCTTGCTTGGCGTTGCTGTTTGGCGATGTCCGCCCATGCCTGGGCATCCACACGCAGAGAGCGGTTCTCCTGGGCGGCATGGCTGTTGGAAGTGACCTTCCAAGCAACGAATCCGCCCAGCGCGGAACCCACGATCAGCGCTACGGCCACGGCAATCAGAACCGGTTTGAGTGCAACGGCAAGGAAGTCACGGCTGCTCAGTTGCATACGGCAGTCCCCGGCCAGCCCGCCGCGATGTAGGCAGGTTCCAGCGTCTGTAGGATGCGGCGCGGATAGTTGATGTTTTCGTGGTGCGCGGCAGGTCCACGACTGCGAAAGCGCTCGACGCTGCGCCAGTCATTTGCGTCACCTCGGCCCGCTACGGTCAGGCCACGCTCCCGCATCAGCCACGTCTCGCCACCGTTGTAACCGCGTAGAGCGAAGTTCCAGCGGCTGCATTCGCTTAGCCGGGTCCAGCCAATGGGCTGCACCCGGTCAAGCAACCACTTGTCGTAAAGCGCTGCAGCGTGGATGGACTGCATTGGGTCCCACGGATCGAACTTCCCGAGCTGCGCCGGGAACACCTGGGCGATCCAGCGCGCCGTGTCCGGCATGAACTGCGCCAAGCCCTGGGCACCAACGCCGGGTGAAACTGCACGCGGCTTCCACGCGCTCTCCTGGTGAAGCTGGGCTGCCAGCCTGGCTGCAGAGCCATTGACCCCCCAAACGTCTGCGGCGACTTGCTCCACACGGTGGCGATACAGCGCGCTGGCCTCGGGGATAGCGACACGTTGCTGGGGCTTCGCGGGCTCAGCTGCTAGCGCGGGGTTATTGAACAAGCCCCACACCAATGCCGTGAACAGAATCACCAGGGTGGTGATAGCCAGAGTTGCTTCGACTGGATCGCGGCCGAACTGCTTCCAGAACCCAGTCCACATGCGGCGCATGCTGCGTACAGGGGTGGGCGCGCTCATCCGATCAGCCCCGCACCGATGATGCAAGCCGCGATGATCGTGGCGCGGCGGGTCTGGGACATGCCCTTTTCGATGCCGTCCAAGTAACGGGGATCGGCACCTCGGAAAGCGCCAAGGTCCACAAAGTAGCCAACGGCCGCGCCGCCCAGCAACTTCGACATGAACCACACGTACGGGCCGAGCTTGACCGGATTGATGGCAACCACGATTGCCAGCAGCACCAGAGAAAGCAGCAACCACACCCATGCATGACCGATACGGTCGAGCAGGCTGGTCACCGGTTGAAACAGGCGGGATGCCTTGTTGAGCAGCGGTTTGTTCATAAGTCCCTCGTTAGAGGCCGGCAGCAACATGGGGATTCTGTTGCTGCCGGCAAAGCAGGCCGCCGTGCCTGCGTATGGGACTTTGCGCGCGCGCGCGAATCAGTTGGGACTGACGGGCGTCAGTAACGAAAAAGCCCCGCTCTTGGCGGGGCTAGGAGGATGTCTTTAGATTCGAACCGAAGCGATAGCTTCTAATCGTCATCCTACTCGATGCTGCCGAATGAAAGGCCCGTGACCACGCCCTTCGTGACGACACAAACAGCTTCCGAGTCGATCATGGCACCGAAGTCATTCTGAAGGCGAAGTCCTTTGCCGCGTCCCCAGTTGACTGAAAAACCCTCACCGGCAGGGAGATAGCTTGCCGCAACAACGTTGCCAGGCGGAATCTTCGCACTAGTGGGGTTCTTTACAGCATTCAGAAGCGCAGCTCGGCAAAGCGCCTGGGCTTTCTGTTCGGGCGACTGTGTGCAGCCAACCAAAGCCAACGTGACGCAAAGAATCAAAATCCGGTTCATCCTTGTTCCCCCTCGAATAGCTGTAGTTGGACCTTATTGCGATGCAGATGGTACTGCTGCCGGAGAATCCGCCAGACGTGGCGTTCCGTAAGCCGGAACTCTGCCGCCAGCGCCGGGATGTTACCCCGGCGAGAGCGACGATAGATATTCGCATCGCGCAATGCCGTTTGCAGCGCGTCACCTCGAGGCAGATACCACTGACGGCCACCGCCAAAATTTGCCAGGGCAACCATGCCGGCCCGTGCCAACTCAAACGCCACGTCCTCGGCATACCCTGCCTCTATGTAGGCACTTTCCACCACCTCGATAGCCCGTACCAGATCGCGCGGCCAGCGTTCCTTGGGCAGATCATCCAAATCGGCCGACATCAGCCCCCGCGCATCGATGGGCAGGTCGGGGATTAGGTCCGGTTGGTCAACCATTGGAACCTCCAAACTTGCTAAACGCCTCCTGGCGCTGTGCCGTGGCTTCCTCGGCCGTGATCTGATCCATACGTTCCAAGTGATCGATGTAGGCCAGTTGGGTATCCAGCTTCGATTCCTGGTGCGGCGATGACGAAACGCCCGTGGGCTGGCTCAGATGGCGACCGGTCCGGGCTTCGGTTTCGCGCTGCCGTTCCCGCTGTGCATCAACCTTGTCCGCTAGGCCATAGACCACGGCCCGAAGATACCCGTGGGACTCCAGCGGCAGGACCAAGCTGGAGCGCTGGGTAAGCATCGTGTCCATACCCGCCGCCCAGTGCGCCGGTGTCGTGGGCCTGCGAAGGGAGCTGCGTTCGTCCTTGCAGACGGTGCCGATGGTGACCAGGTCAGCGACCTCCTGGGCGAGCTTCACCGCGCGAGCCAGCCGCAGCCCTTGCTTGGCCGGCTTGAACAACCCGAGATAAGACAACAAGGCCTTACCTAACTCGGGGCCCAGGCCAGCAGTGATCATGGCAAGGCGCTTGCCATCCTCCTCTACGAACATGGCGCTGATGTGCGCTTGGGCGCCGCACTCTGGGCAGGTTGCACGCATTACAATCTGTTCTCCATGGACAGGGGGGTGTTATGAACTGTGAGATTGATTGGGCGTCGTGGTTCAGGCCACTGCTGCCGTTGTGCAGGCGGTCGGCTCGATATGGGCAATTCGCACGGCGACTCGCATTGCGAGTAAGCAGGCCGAAGACACGGCGGAACGGGCTCGCGTTCAAGCCGAAGACGCCGCACAACTTGCGCGGCAGCAGTTTGAGAATGCCGCCAAAATATCGCGTGAAGAGATTTCTGCGTCGGATAGACGTCTGCGTCGGGAACAGACCGAGCGTGTCGCGCAAGCCAGAAACCGACGCATGTATGTCAAAGCATTCTTTCGGGAGTATGTCGATCCTCTGCGAAGTGCCCTGGTTCAGGACTTGGAACAGGCCAAGAAATCTATTAGTGGCGAGCCTGTGGATCTGCATCCTTACGATACCTATAAGGGAATCGTGGACTCTGCACGAGCACTTAAAGATTTCCTGGAAGAAATGGGCCAAACGTTCTCGCAAGATCCGGCTACCGCGTTGGCACTCTACAAGCTCAGTAAAGTTGCTGACGCTCTGAGCAAGGGCCTGGGGGTTAGTCAGAGCCTGCCCAGTGCAAGTAAGCGCGTAGCAACAGCAGAGGCGAGAATCCCTCAGCTCGATAACGCGCTTAGCCACCTTTAGTCCTCCTATTCGCGTCGATCTGGAGTGCTGCTACCAGTTTGTGTAGTTGACTGGCGTTTAGCCATTCCAGACGCTGCACTTTGAACATGTGCTGGGCAGTAGCACGGGCGTACTCCCACTCCCGACCAGCGTCGGCCAGGAGCGCTTCCAGCTTGCGCATCAGCGGAGTCTTGTCTGTATCCACCGGGCGGCCGGGATAGGCCGCCTTGCCGTTGCCATTTTTCTTGTCCACAAAGCCCTTGGCGATCAGTTCAGCAATGACCTTGTCGCGCTCACTCTCGGTCATCTTGGCGGCCGAATCCTTGCCGGTAGTGTTGCGATACAGGGCACGGCGGGTTTCCTCATCCATGCCGAGCTGGGCGGCGGCAATGTGGATCTTGGCCAACTGTGGGCTGCGGGGGTCCTTGCGTGTCCTCATGGCTTCACCGCAGCACTAGTGGCCTGCGTCCGGCGCATGGGAACAAAAAATGCTGGGTTGTAAGGTAAGCCGACTTCCCAACCTGCTATTTCGGTCCAAGTTACGCAGTCGGATAACAGCCCCTGGTCGCCGCTCTGGATCCTTTCGCCCTGTACCAGCAACCTCCAAGACTGCGTATCGCTATCACCATTAGGACTGGCGTCGATCATGCACTGCTGCATGATGGTGGTCAGGTCGCTCGCGCTGATGCAGATCGTGTCAGGGTGATCCGGGTCGGCCTTTTCGGCTTCGCAGCAGTTGCGGATAGCCGTGGCAAGGTCGACTCCCGGCGCAGCGGCTGGCGGTTGCTCCTGGCCTTGACGGAACGCCTTGGCCTGTCCGTCCGCATAGTCCAGCACCGACACCGTGGCATCACCGTGCGGCGGGTTGTTGATAGCGTCTCGTGCGCCATATCCGTTCATGCGATCACCTCGGTTGACTTGTCTTCGAACCAGACCAACGCCGGACAGCCGATGTGCCGCTTCATTGCGAAGGGCAAGGCGTCGCCGCGCTTGTCGATGTAGCGAACGGCTCGGCGCAGCGCGTCGGACTGCGTCTTGCTGTCCTCATCGGCAGTGGCGCTGGTGTCGTAGTAGCGGACGCCTTCGGAGTAGACCTCCCGCGCGTACATCTCGATATCAGCGCGGACAGTGGCGTCTGCAATTTCCGTAGCCATGCTGACCACGGTGTTGGCCATCAGCAGCGCGATGGCTTCGGCGGCATTTGCCGCGTGGATCATCAGTGCGGTCTTCATGGTCACACCGCCGCGAAGTCGAGGGTGATGGTCTGAAACTCGCCCTTGTCGTTGCGCTCATAGACGCGCACGTAGGACTTTGACCCGATCACCTGGACGGCTTCGCCGATGGCCTGCATAGCCCGTTGCCAGCGCTCATCCTCGATCACCAGGCGGCGCAAGCCAAGCACTTGGCCGGTGCGGATATTGCCCGCATGGTCCACGTTGAAGGCGTCTGCGATCAGGGTCCGAAGCTCGGCGCGGGCATTCTCAGTCCACTCGGTGAGACATGCGTCAATCAGCTCCTTCGCGGCCTGCAGGCGTTCATCGAAGCGGATGGCCTCCTGCACCTGCAAGACGACCTTCTGCGTGCCGTCGAACGACATCAGGGTAATGTTCCCCTTCGCGCCGCCGATGTTGACGCCAAACTCCTGGGCGCTCAGGTCAACGAAGGCTTGGATATCGTTGAAGGTCTTGACCTTACGCTCCTTCAGGCGGGCGTTGTCTTCCTTGAAGCCAGCGATGATTTCCTGCACCAGGCTATCCCTGGTGAGGTCAATCGGCTTGATCATCGACTCGGGGACGAAGCGCCCCTTTGCATCGATGCGGCAGCCGGGCGGCAGGGTGTCATTCTTCATTGTTGTTTCCCTTTCGTGGTGTTGGCTCGGGCTGGCGCAGGTAGCCGGGGCCAAAGAATTCTTCGAAGTGATGCTGGAGCGACTGGGCGAGACGGCCACCCAGGTAGGGCGGCAGCTCGTCGTCAAATGGGTCTTGGTTGTCAGGCATCGCTATCGCTCGCAACCTCCCATTCCAAGAGGCAGCCGTGGAATGAGGCGGTGAAAACGGTGCGCGTGATGCCGTCCTTCGTCTGGCGGCGGCGCATCGCACCTTTGATGAAGCTGCCGGCGTCCGGGCGCTCAATGACGATGGTCGCCCTGCGCTCGTCGATCACGACTTGGCGCGGCGTGTAAGCACTCAGACCGAGGTGATACATGGCCACGGCCACTTCACCCAAGTGGCTCTTGATCTGGTCGATTGCGGGGGCTGATGCCTGGTTCATACCGATTCCCTCTTGTTGTCTTCGATGGCGATACGGATGGTCCTGAGCAAACGCGCGGCACCTGCGTGGCTAATGCCCTGCAGTGCCATGTCCAGCGGCAAGTCCCTGGGCATCAGGACGCGGGCCTGCTCCAGCAGCCGGTCCAAGCCCTGATGCACGGTTCTGGTGTCGATACCTGCCCCCTGCAGGAGCCGGAAGATCTCGCGGCGCTGGGGGGCCGTGCTGGTGGCAACCATGGTTGAGGTTCCAACACGCAAGGGGGCAGCCTTCAGCGCGATATCCATCAGCTGCCTGACGGTCAGCTGATCGACGGCGATGCCGCTTGCGGCAATCTCGGTCACCGCCGCGCACTTGTGCTGCAGGGGCGCGCTGGCCAGCCGGCCAATGACATTGACGGCGGTCAGTAGATCGGCCGTCACCATGGTGACGCTCATTCAACGCCCCCGAGTTCGCGCCAAGCGGCCCGCACATCGTCGTAGCTCAGCGGGCGCTGTTCGGCCGCTGCGAACATGCTGGCAAGGCGCAGGACCTTCGTAACGCCGCGCAAGGCTCCCGGCTTGCTTGCGATGTCCAGGAGCAGGGCGCGGGTCTTCGTATCTCGGACTGCCCAACCGTCGATCAGTGCGGCAACGTCTTCCTGCGTCGATTTCGTCAGGCGGACTTTCTTGCCGATCCGCGAGAACAGGCGGTCAAGGTAGGCAGCCCGGTTGCCGCCGGTCATGCGCGCGTAGACCTGTTCGTTACCCACGAACGCCACGCCGATCCCGGTTTCATCGTGGATGCCGCGCACCTGATCCAGCGCGGCTTCGGTCAGGTGCTGGGCCTCATCGATAACCAGCAAGCCGCCGGTTCCGGTCAGCTTCTTGCAGATCGCCTTGTGCAGCTTGTTGGCACCGCCGGAGACGGTCAGGCCCAGGGCATCGGCGATGACTTCCAGCGCCGTCACGACGTTTGCGCTAGCGCGCGTCATCGTTGCGTGGAAGACGTTCGGTGCAGTCAGCTTGTAGCGCTTGATGGACTCGGACTTGCCCACCCCGGCGCTGCCGTAGATGACTGCCATATCGCCGGCCACCTGGGCGTAGCGCAGCGCACCGATGACACGGGCACTGGTGGGCGTTTCGACAAAGCCGGGGGCAGTGGGCATGGCAGCGGCCTGCGCGCGCGCGGCCTGCATCGTCTCAGCCCAACGCAGCATCTTTGCTTCGATAGCGGCATTGTCGCCGCCATAGCTAGCACTGAGATACTGGCTCAGTGTTGTGCTGCTGATGCCCGCCTCAGTCGCAACTTTGGCCTGGGAGAGACGCTTGTCACTCTCGATCAGCGAGCGGACCAGGGCGCGCACATCAATGGCGGCTTCGGCCTCAGCGGCGGTGGGCAGGGTTGCGGCGTTGGCGGCGGTGTTGTCGAGCATGGTGGTGTTTCCCCTTTGAATCGGCGTGTTTGCGGCGGTGGTTTGGTTCATGGGTCGATTTCTGGCGGCTCCCAGCCGCTTTCTTTCAGCTGTCGGGCCTGCTGTGCTTCAAGGAAGCTGGACAGGCTGGTTTCGCGTCGGTGGTCGTCCGTACCAGTGCGCTTCAATGCGTCGCGTTGTGGGTCCGGTGTCCGCTGGAAGTGGCCCCGGACGACAGTCGAGTCGGCAGCAGCTGTTGGCGGCTCGGGCTTCTGGTCTTCCTTGCTTGCTTGGTAGAGCGCTTCGCGCTCCAGGGCATCCATGCGCACGGCGTTGGCCGCGATTTCCTTGTTGGCCTTTGCGTTCCTGCGACGGAACTTGCTCCACTCCCGGCCGCTGTTCGTGTCGCCGAACGCCGCGCGCGGAATGTGGTCGGCAGCGAAGAGATAGCGACCGTCCAGGCTGTAGACGTGGACGCCGGCATGCAGGTTGTCGGGGTCGTAATGCACAGCGACCTTGCGGCCTGCGTACTGGGGCAGGTGTTCGCACCAGTAAGCGTTCTTGCCCCACGGCCCGCGCCCGGCTTCGATGCGCAGCTCTCCGTTGTTGTGATCTGCCCGGATGACTTCGCGGGCCATCAGCAGCAGACGGCGCTGGGCATCGGCAAGCACGCGCGGCGGTCGTTGTTGCAGGCCGGCTTCCCAAGCCTGGTCGAAACTCAACACGTTGCGGCAGGCCTGCGTCCTGCGCATGGTCTTGGCATTGAAGCGTGCAACTTCCTCGGCGATTACTTCGCGCAGCAGCTGCACGTCGATAGCCGTGGCCTTGCTGAAGCCCTTGGCTGCGATGATGCGGGGGTTTGTCGCAACCATTTCATGCAAGCCACCCACACCGAAGGCGCGTTCGATGGGCTTTGCACCGGGATTGCCGCTTTGCTTGTCCGGGTTCGTGAAGTGCGGATCCATGCCAAGCATCAGCAACAGGCCCACGCCGTCTTCGGGATCGCTTTTGAAGCGATGGCGACCCTTGGCCCCCGCAGTCATCAGCTTGTTGGCGGCGACGCGCGTGTTGTCCATCCAGACGTGGCTGGGCGCAGTGACGCCGGTCAGGTCATAGGTGGCCAGGCGGAAAACGTCGGTGTTCTCGGTCTTTGCCAGACGCCAAGACAGCAGCTTGCGGCTGTGAATGTCCTGCCAGACCCAAGCGGTGGCGGTGTTGATGACTTCGCCGTCCTCAAACTTCACCCAAAGCCGGTCGAACTTCAGGCCGTCACCATTGACCGCTTCGCCCACTGCGAACGCCAGGGCATCGCGCGGCTGCGTGGGCAGCACGCGCGCGGCGGCTTCTGGGCCTTCACGCAGCACGATCTGCGTCACGCGGCTCACTTCAGCATTCAGGCGGCGCTCCATCGTGCGAGCGCTGGGCAGTGCCCAGCCCTGGGCCGTGGCCATGTTCCTCGTGCGCTGGTAGGTGTCCGCGTGCGTGGGCTTGGCACGCGTCAGGTAGTGGCCCTTGTACCAATCCCAGCACTGGGGATCGCACTCGGCGACGTTGTTGCTGCCGGCATAGCCGGGCAGGAGCAATGCCGCCCAGTCGGAACGGGACGCACCAGCAGTGGCGGCGGCCCAGCGGGAGAGACTGGCGACGCTGCTACCCGGCACGTTGTCGCGCTGCAGGGATGCGGCCACGTCGTGCCGGGCCACCATCAACGGCTGGCCTTGGGCTACGAGCTTGGCGACGGCATCCAGCGCCGCAGCCATTCGGTTGGCACGGGCCTGCAGCAGCTCGGTGGCAGCTTCCCAACGCTTCCAGGCGCTGGCGATCTGGTCAACGCCTTGAACCTTGCCGGCTTTCTTTATCGGGGCTACCGGGGCAGCTGGAGCGGTTCGCACCAGGATGGCGGCTTGAACCTCTGTCGGCAGGCTGGCAAGGGGGTAATAACGCTTCTCGCCACCTCGACCGGTGCGTGTGGAGAAGGCCCAGTTTTCCTTGGACGCTCGCCGTTCAACCGAACGCTTGGCCACGTTTAGGGCCGTGGCAATCAGCGTCAGGTCGAAGGCTTCAGGGATGCGGCATCCATCGGCCATTAGCGCGGGCTCCGGTGCAGGCGCTTGATACGCTCCAGCTGTTTGATTTCAGCTTGGGCATCGGCCATTTCGCGTTTGCGGCGGCCGATCTCGGCATCGATGGCTTCAACGCCGGGCAGGAAGCGCCCGCCGCGCACCCCAGCCAGCCAATCCGTCAGCAAAGTTCCGCTGCAGACGCTTTCCAGCGGTGCAACCAGATAGAACGGCAGATTGAAGGTGTCGCGGGACTCAGCTGTGTAACCGTCCAGCATGCTTTTCGACACTTCCTTGCCCACCAAGCGCGACACTTGGCCAGCCACCCAGAAACGGTCCTTATCCTTGTCGTGCCCTTGGGCCTCGGCCAGCAGCTGGCCGACCAAGGTGGCCACCTGGGTGCGGAAGTCCATCCCGCCCGCATCGGTGCGCCAGGGTTGCGGGATCTGGGCGAACAGATCCCCGGTGAGGGCGTCGGGGCGCGCACGGCGGCTCATCCGACACCCCCACCGGCTACCGCGCGCAGCCCGCTGGCGGAGGTTCCACCGACAGGTGTCCGTCGGGACCCATCGGTGGCCGCAAGGCGGTGGACCAACTGCTGCGTTGCTGGGGTTTTCGCGCGCATGGACGCGGGGCACTGGCCCGTCACTGGGGCACTGCCGGCTGATCCCCGCCCATTGACCTGGGCCAGGCTGTAGATATCGGCGGTGTTCATCGAGCCACCGCCGTTTGTGGATTGCGAGCTGCGCGCAGCCTGCTAGGCTTTAACCCAGCAGGAATAAGGGCAGGTTGGCCAGGCTTACCCCGGTTGGGTTTGCCGTCGGAGTCGTATCGGCTGGGCCAGATTTCCATAGCGCTGATGCCCAGCGCTTCGGCAATGATGGCTTCGGCCGTGGGATACGGCTTATGCAGGGCTTTGGCCAGGCTGTTTGAATTTCTGTAGCCGTTGAGCAGGCTCAGCTGGCGCAAGGAGATGCCCTTCATGCGCAGTTGAGCTCCTACCTCGGCAGGGTGCCAGTCGTCTTGACTGGTTTTTTTTGTGGGCTGTTTTGCCGTCACGTTGGATGGGTTCCGTTGGCGGTGTCTACAGCGCAGATATTACGCAGGATCGTGTCTGCGTCAAGCAGTTTTGTGTGTCGCACTTTCGATTGGCGGGACACGAATATGCGGAGGGTTGAAAAGTGTTTTCCATTCAACAACTTGCTGGAAGTGCGACACACGGGCCGCATGTCGCACTTCGCGTCGCACTTTCGAGCATGGAAGTGCGACACGTATGAGCACATCTGTCGGCAAGCGAATTGCACACATTCGTGACTCGTCATCCCAGCGTCAGTTCGCGGATGAGCTGGGGGTGCCACTACGGACGTTTCAGACGTACGAGAGGGACGAACGCGACCCAGACCAACGGACCTTGGTAGCTCTCTATCAGCGGGGCTGGAACTTAAACTGGCTGCTCATGGGCGAAGGGCCGGAACGGCTGGAAGCCTTGCAGGAGAAGGGTTCCGGGGGCGATTCGCCCCAGTCTCACAATCTGAACCAGGAGCGCCTTACCCTCGCGCTGCAGCTTGTGGAAGACGCCTTGGCGGCTAAAAACGCGTTCCTGCCAACGGCCAAGAGGGCCGAGGCGGCGATGCTTGTCTACGAGTTGCTGGGAAGCGGCCTGCCGGAAGCCGATGTAATCCCATTTGCCCGGCGTGCCGTGGGTTTAGCAGAAGGAGGGGCTATAGATGCCAACAGGGGGACAGCGGCAGTTGGTCGCTAAATTGGCGCTGCTTATGAGCGAGGCGGTGCCCGATGCACCGCCCGAAGCGAGCAGCGGTGGTGGCGAAGTGCTGTGCAGGCCTTTGAATCAAGGTACTAGGGCGCGCGCCCTGCGAGAGATCAGCCGGATTTCGATGCGATACGGTTGGTGGGCGGCGGTAGAAGTGGCCCTGGATCGGGCTAAGGTACCGTCCCTGCGCCATTTGGACACGGCGCAGTTGGAGATCTTGGCCGAGCACCTGCAGAGCCTGGTCGAGAACGCGATGGTGGCCTGCGACCTTCCGGACGATTTACCCGCCAGGTAAAGGGGCTTAAAACGGCCATTGAACGGCCATCCGCTTGGGTGGCCGTTTTGCATTTTGGCTGTCGCTAAATGCGGGAATGGCGGTCATTTCTCAAACCACCGATGATGACCAGGGCGGAGCGCGAGAACAGTCGAACCCTTGGAACCACGGGCCTTTTCATCCCATTTCGTCCCGTTTTTCCCGCTTTGTCTCTCTTATCAATCTAGATGACTGCCCACACCCAAGCACCAGGCGCAACTGAACCGCCATTCCCGGCGCCAAGCGCCACCCCGGTAGAATCTCCCAATGACTGATTCCATCGACTTCGATTCGCTGCGCCATATCGGCTGGCCCTGGCCCGGTGCTCCCGAGGACCCGCAATGGCAGGAAGCTTTTGCCGCCCACCCGCAGGCCCGCCCGGGGCGCGTGATCGAACAGCACCGTTCCGGTTACGTGGTCGCCGATGCACCCGATAACAGCCTCAAGACCGAGTCACCGCCGGAATGGCAGCGGCCGCGTTTTCCCAGCCATGAGCGCGCGGCGGTAGGTGACTGGGTGCTGCTGGACGGCAAGCGCATCGTCGCGCTGCTGCCGCGGCATACCTCGATCAAGCGCGGTGCGGCCGGTGAGCATTATCACCAGCAGGTGATCGCGGCCAACATCGATACGGTGTTCATCGTCTGTGGCCTGGACGCCGATTTCAATCCGCGCCGCATCGAGCGCTACCTGCTGTTGGTGGGCGGCGGTGGCGCCTCACCGGTGGTGGTGCTGACCAAGGCCGACCAGACCGAGTACAGCGAAGACGCGTTGGCGGTGCTGGAAGACCTGGCCGCGCAGCAGATTCCGTTGCTGGCGATCAATGGCAAGGATCCGGAAAGCGTTTCGGCCCTGCTGCCGTGGCTGGGCCCGGGCAATACCGTGGTGCTGGTGGGTTCCTCCGGCGCCGGCAAGTCCACCTTGACCAACACGCTGTTGGGCGAGGACCGGATGAAGACCAATGAAGTGCGCAGCAACGATTCGCGTGGCCGCCATACCACCACCCATCGAGCGCTGATGCCGCTGCCCTACGGTGCCTGCCTGATCGATACGCCCGGCATGCGCGAGCTCAAGCCGACCGGCGAGGAGACCTTGGCTGAAGGCGGCTTTGCCGATATCGAAGAGCTGACCACGCAATGCAAGTTCCGCGATTGCTCGCACCACAGCGAACCGGGTTGCGCGGTGCAGGAAGCCATCGAGCGCGGCGACATCGACGAGAGCCGGCTGGAGAGTTACCTCAAGCTGCGCGAGGAAGTGGCGCAGGCCGCAGCCAAGCTGGCCCAGCGTCAGGCAGAGCAGGCGACCGAACGCAAACACAGTGGGCGCGGTGCGCAATGGCGGCCGATCAACAAGGGCAAACGGCGCTGAAGCTTGCCTTTGCTGCTTGGGCTGCCACCCTTTTGCATGGTGAAGGGGGGGCGCGCTGATGCGGTCGTGGCTTCGCGGCCTACGCCGCTGCCTAGGCTCCCTCCCTTTTGCGTAGCAAAGGGGGTGAAGAAGGCCCGCTTGTGCGCCACTGGCGCGCGGCCTGATGAACCACCGAAGGCTATGCCTTCGGGCCGGGCGGGTTGGGGAGGGGTAGGCTGTTCGCGTGCTAATGCGGTCGTGGCTTCGCGACTTGCGCCGCTGCTTGGGCTCCCGCCGCTCCTGCAAGAGCGATGGCTGCGCGTTATTACCTGATTTGATCGAGGCAGGCATGACCACAGTTGATACCCACAACGATCCAGCCATCAGCCATCACGCCGCGCTTGACGCGCGCATGGTGGCGGCGGTGAAAGGCATCCGCCTGCTGAGCCTGACCAGCTGGCCGGCGGATACGCAGGCACCGTTTCTGGAGAGCGTGGCGCGCGGTAACCCGATGCTGCCGCAGGTGGACTACCCCAAGCTCGACTTCAGCGAAACCCGGCGCGAACTGGCGGCGGTAATGGATGCGGTGGACGCGAGCCATCCGCTGGGCAGTTACATCCAGGATTCTGCGCGCAGCTGGGATCTGGCCGCCAGTCTGTTGGAAGGCCTGGGCACGCGCGCGGTGGACGATTATTCCACCCAGTTGTTCGGCGTGCCCGAGCAGCCGATGCCGGGCAATGGCCCGACTACCCGCGATGCGGCAGGGCACTTCATCCAGATCGCGCAGGAACTGGACCACGAGTTGCTGGCACCGGAAGAGCAGGTGCCGGTATCGGCCACGGCCTTGCAACTGATGCTGCAGAGCGACCTGGATGAGTTCTTCGCCGGGCGCATGATCACCGTGGAGCTGGATCCGGAGTTGATTGCCAAGGCTGCCGCCGGGGCAACCCGCATCCGCCTGCGCACCCGCGCCACCTTCAGCGCCTATGACCGTGCGCAGCTCTATCACCACGAAGCGCTGGTACATTCGCTGACCGCGCTCAACGGCCGCGACCAGGTGGTCTTGCCCAGCCTTGCGCTGTCCTCGCCGCGTATCACCGCTACCCAGGAAGGCCTGGCAACGTTCGCCGAGCAGATCACCGGCAGCATCGACATCCAGCGGCTCAAGCGCATCAGCCTGCGCATCGAGGCGATTGCGATGGCGCGCGATGGGGCCGATTTCATCGAGGTGTTCAACTACTTCCGCGCAGCAGGGCAGACTGCCGAGGAGAGTTTTTCTTCCGCACAGCGCGTGTTCCGTGGCGTTCCCACCAGCGGCGGCGCCGCCTTCACCAAGGACACCGTCTACCTGCGCGGCCTGGTCTCGGTGCACACCTTCTTCCGGCAGATGCTGCGTGATGAAAAGCTGCAGACCTGCCGCTGGTTGTTCGCCGGCAAGATGACGCTGGAAGACGCACAGGCGCTGACGCCGTTGTTCGAGGCCGGCGTTCTGGCACCGCCGCGTTGGTTGCCGCAGTGGATCAACCGCGCCAATGGCCTGGCCGGCGCACTGGCGTTCTCGCTGTTCGCCAACCGCATCCGCATGGACCAGATCAGCGAAACCTGAGTTGGTTCAGGGCGTACCCAGCAACTGCTGCACCGCCCGTTCGCCACTGCCCATCGCCAATGTCCAACCGAGCATGCCGTGGCCGATATTGCAGGCCAGGCCGTCGTCGAGGTTTTTGATGATCGGCGAAGTCCACGGCGTGACCGGACGCAGCCCGGCCCAACTGCTTTCGATGTGCTCATAATCCGCGGCTTCGGGCAACGAGGCGCGTGCCTGCGCGATCAGCGTTGCCAGCCGAGCCGGTTCGGGCGCGGGATTCCAATCGTTGAGGTCGGCCAGGCCGGCAACGCGGATGCGCTCGCCCAGGCGGCAGAACACCAGTTTGCGCTTGGTGTCGGTGATGCTGACCCTGGGTGCATTGGCGCCCAAGGGGGCGGTGAAGGAATAGCCCTTGATCGCCATCACTGGCATGCGCAGGCGCAAGGGTTTGAGCAGGGCAGGGCTGTCGATGCCAGCACAGACCAGTACGCGTGCTGCCTGCAGCGTACGGCCATCGCGGGCCTGCAGCTGCCACTGCCCATCCGCACGACGCAGCGACTGCGTATCGAAACCGAACAGTGCCTGCATGCCGTATTGCTGCTGCAACACCTGCAGCAGGCCCTGGCTGAAGCGGAAGGGGTCGCCGGCTTCTTCATCCGGCGAGTAGACACCGCCGGCCAGCCATTGCGCGCCAGTCAGTGCAGGTTCGATGGCGGTGGCTTCGGCTGCATTGACCAGCCGTTGCTGCACACCATGGCCACGTTTGAGCGCGATCATCGCCGCTGCGCCTTGTACGCCCTCGGTGGACGGGTACAGGTGCAGCTTGCCGGAGACCTCATGGTCGAAATCGATGGGGTGTTGCTGCAGCAGGGCCTGCATGGCCTGGCGTGATTCCAGTGCCAGTTCCAGCGTGGCCAGGGTATTGCGCTGCAGGCCTGCCGTATTGGCCTGGCGCAGGAAAGCCAGGCCCCAGCGCAGGAAGTCCGGGTCGGCTGACCAGCGTGTGCGAAAAGGTCCGTTGCGGCCAAATGCCATTTCCGGCAGCTGCGCCCAGGTTGCCGGGCCGGCCATCGCGTCGGTATAGGCGTAGCTGAGCTGGGCACCATTGGCGAACGAGGTGCCCAGTGCCGGACCGGCGTTGCGATCCAGCAGCAGTACCGAGCAACCGCGTCTTGCTGCGGCATAGGCGGTGGCCAGACCCACCACACCAGCGCCGATGACGACGAGGTCATGGCGGGAAGAAAGCGCGGGCGCGGCGTTGGATGTCATCAGCAGAGCGGCGTTACGGGGCGGGGATGGGCCCATTGTCGCGCCAACCCGTGCACAAGGCACGCGTATGGCGCACGGAACCGACGGCTTAGTGCGGCCAGAAGTTCAGGAAGCCGGTGATGATCAGCGCATTGATGAAGTCGATGAAGAACGCGCCGACCAGCGGTGCCACCAGGAAGGCACGCGGTGCCGGCCCGTAGCGCTGTGCCAGCCGTCGCATCACCGCCATCGCGTTGGCCGTGGTGCCGAGCATGAAGCCGATGAAGCCGCCGCCCATCACCGCCGCGTCGTAATCGCGGCCCATCAGCCAATAGATCGGCACGGCGAACAGCGCCACCACCGAGACCTGGATGATCAGGTTGACCAACAGCGGCAAGCCCATGCCGGCCAGTTCCCAAAGCTTCAGATCCATCAGCGCGATGGCCAGGAACAAGGCCAGGCTGATGTTGCCGATCAGGTCGGTGGTCGGCACCGACAGCTTGATCCAGCCGGTGTAGTCGTCGATGTTGCGGATCACCGCGCCAACCAGCATCGCGCCGATATAGGTTGGCAGGGTCAGGCCGATGCCTTCGAAACCCTTGCCTACCCAGACGCCCAGCCACATCGCCATCAGCAGCACGACGATGCTCTTCAATGCATCGAACTCGCGCGCCGATTCGCTGGGATAGCGCACGACCACCGCTTCGTCCTCGCCGAGCTGCGCACCTGTGGCCTTCTGGCTGGGGTGCTGCACCTTGAAGCGCTGCATCAGCACGGTGATCACCGGGCCGCCGACCAGGCCGCCGCAGATGATGCCGGCCATGGCGGCGGTCACCGCCAGGCTTTCCGCGCCGACCAGGCCGGCCTGCTCGAAGTGCCCGGCAAAGGCCAGGCCGGTGGCCGGGCCGCCGGTCAGCGTGGCCGAACCAGCCAATACGCCGAACATCGGATTCAGGCCGAACAGCTTGGCGACACTGATGCCGATCAGGTTCTGCAGCACCGCGAAGATGCTGCCGATCAGCAGGAACAGCATCACCTGCTTGCCGCTGACCCGCAGCAGGCGCAGGCTGGCGTTGATGCCCAGGGTGGTGAAGAACGCCACCATCAGCGGGGTCTTGAGCGTGGTATCAAGCGTGAACAGGGTGGTCTGCTGGCCATGTGCCCACCACACGGCCAGTGCCACCAGCAGGCCGCCGACCACCGGTTCGGGCAGGTTGTAGCGGCGGAAGAACGGGATGGCACGGCACAATGCGTAGCCGGCGAACAGGGTCAGGCCGGCAAAGGCGACCGTCTGTACGGCGTCAAGTTGAATCATCAGGGCGGGGACCTTACACCAGCGAAAGGCGAACTTTGTCGTTCCCCCGGCACAATAGCAACCGGGCCTATTGGCACTGGACCGGGTTTTGGGTGCTTTCTGGTAGCGGTAATCGCGTGGTGCGGGGCCATGCCCGGTAGATGCATGGCCAGAAATCCACCGTAGTGCCGAGCCATGCTCGGCAGGGGCCTTGCCAGGAAATCCAGATGTACTGCCGAGCCATGCTCGGCAGAGGCATTACCAGGAAATCCAGATGTAGTGCCGAGCCATGCTCGGCAGAGGCATTACCAGGAAAACCAGGTGTAGTGCCGAGCCATGCTCGGCAGGGGCATTACCAGGAAATCCAGATGTAGTGCCGAGCCATGCTCGGCAGAGGCATTACCAGGAAAACCAGGTGTAGTGCCGAGCCATGCTCGGCAGGGGCATTACCAGGAAAACCAGGTGTAGTGCCGAGCCATGCTCGGCAGAGGCATTACCGGTACAGCTCCTGCCGAGCATGGCTCGGCACTACAGTGAAGCCTTGCTGGTACAGCTTCAGCCGAGCATGGCTCGGCACTACGGTTGGATCAGTCGCGCTGCGGGCGCTTGTAGGCCACGCAATCCACTTCCACCTTGCAATCCACCACCATGCGGCTTTCGACGCAGGCACGGGCCGGCGGGTGTTCGCCGAAGTAATGCTTGAACACGCCGTTGAAGGCGTAGAAGTCACGGGCATCGTCCAGCCATACGCCACAGCGCACGACATGCTCGGGGCCGTAGCCGGCTTCGGCCAGGATCGCCAGTACGTTGCCGATGACCACATGCGACTGCTCGGTCACGGTGCCGGCCACCAGTTCGCCATCACGCATCGGTACCTGCCCGGAGACGTACAGCCAGCCGTCGGCTTCGACCGCGCGCGAGAACGGCATGTGCTGCTTGCCTTGGCCTACGCCGCCTTCGGCGCCATAGCGTTTGATGTCACTCATCGGTAGTCCTTTGTTTTGGGTACAGCGGTTGCATTCAGGCTGCTGGTGCAGCCTCGGGGCAGACAAAACGGCCTGCGCGGGCCACGACCTGCCGGCCGTCGTAGCTCAGGCAGCCATTGACCCAGACCGCGCTGATGCCTTCGGCGGCACGGATCGGATCGTGGAAGCTGGCGGTATCGCGTACCCGTGCCGGGTCGAACAGCACCAGGTCGGCACACCAGCCGGCGCGGATGAAGCCGCGCGCGCCCATCGCGAAGCGCGACGCGGGCAGGCCGGTCATCTTGTGCACGGCGGTATGCAGCGGGAACAACTGCTCATCGCGGGAATAGTGGCCAAGTACGCGCGGGAAGGTGCCCCACAGCCGCGGATGCGGGCGCGGGTCGCGCGGCAGGCCATCCGAACCGATCATGGTCAGTGGATGGGCAAGGATCTGGCGGACGTCGGCCTCGTCCATGCCGTGGTAGACGGCGCCAGCAGGCTGCAGGCGGATGGCGGCGTCCAGCAGCGACACATTCCAGTCGGCGGCGATCGCCGCCAGCAGGCGGCCGCCCTGGTCGGGCTCGGGCTCGGACCAGGTGATCAGGATGTCGAAGGCGTCGGTGACCTGCTTCAGGTCCAACGTCGAGGCGCTGGCGGCATAGGGGTAGCAGTCGCAGGCAACGTCCTGAGTGGCGGAGGCGGCGTGCAGGCTGGCCAGCACTTCGCCGCTGCGTCCCCAGTTGTCGATGCCGGCGCACTTCAGGTGCGAGACGCGGACGGCGGCCTGCGGTGCACGTGCGGCGCTGAAGGCCTCCTCCATCGCATCGAGGATGCCGCCGAATTCGTCGCGTAGGTGGGTGGCGTACAAGCCGTTGCGCGGCAGCTCCATGGCCAGTGCGTCGACTTCCGACGATGGCGCGCTGAAGGCCGAGGCATAGGCAAGGCCACTGCTCAGTCCCAGCGCGCCCTGGGCCAGGCTCTCACGCAGCTGTGTCCGCATCGCGTCGATCTCATCGGCGCTGGCGGCACGGTCGAGCCGGTCCATATGGTTCTGGCGCAGGGCCGTGTGGCCGACCAGCGCGGCTACGTTCACCGCCGGACCGGCCTGCTCCACCGCCCTGCGGTAGCTGGCGAAATCCGCGTAGCGGAAATCCTCGGCATCGCCGAGCAGGTTCATCGGGTCCGGCACCTGGTCGCGGATATGCACCGGGCTGGCGCTGATGCCGCAGTTGCCGACCACCACCGTGGTCACGCCCTGCGACAACTTGCTGCGCATGTCCGGATTGCGGATCACTTCCAGGTCGTCATGGGTATGCACATCGATGAAGCCCGGCGCCAGGGCCAGGCCCTGGGCGTCGATCACATTTGCCGCCGCGGCATCGCCAAGCTGGCCAACGGCGACGATGCGGCCGGCATGGATGGCCACATCACCCTGCACGCCGGCCTGGTCGCTGCCATCGAAGATCAGCGCGTTGCGTATCAAGAAGTCATGCATGGATCAGTCACCCAGCGGCAGGCGTGAATCACCGCCACGGTGGCGGTCCAGTGCCAGCTTGATGCGGCGCAGGTGCTCGTGGTTGGCGTTGGCGTCGCTGAGTGCGGTGGTGGTGGCGAGTACGTCGATCGCCAGCATCATCGCGTAGCGCGACGCGGAAGGTTTGAACACGAAATCCGTTTCCTCGATCTGGATCGGCAGCAGCCAGTCGCTGCGCTCGGCAAGGGCGGTGCCGGCCTGGGTGATGGCACCGATGCGCGCACCGTAGGTGCGGGCGATATCGGCGGCGGATACGATCTCCGGGGTGATGCCGCTGACCGACAACACCAGCACCAGGTCGTCCGGTCCCAGCGTGGCGCCGATGATCTTCATCATCAGCGCGTCGCTGCAGGCCGATACCGGGCGGCCAAAGCGCACCAGGCGGCTTTGCAGTTCCTGCGCGAAGACGGTGGAGCAGCCACCCAGGCCAAAGATGTGGATCATCCGCGCCTTGCACAACGCCTCGGCCAGGCCCTGCACCACGTCTTCCTTCAGGTTGGCGATGTTGTGGCGCAGGCTTTCCTGGATGTCATCGCAGATCTGCGCGTACAGCGCCGATACCGGCGGCGCGTTCTGCTGCTCCAGGAAGCGCTTGCCGACCGCGCTGGCGGAGGCCAGGCGTGCGCGCAGTTCGCGCACGTGCTCGCAGCCCAGGGCCTTGGCGAAACGCGAGATGGCGGCGGCGCTGACCTCGGCACGCTCGGCCAGTTCGCTGACCCCGTACTGTGCAGCGGCGTCCACGTCGGCAAGGATGGCCGCGGCGATGCGTGCTTCCACCGGGCTGAACTCATGCTGGCGCTGGCGCAGCTCATAGACGATATCGAACGTATTCTGCGACATGTTCAAAGCACCATGGAGAGGGCCATCACCAGCAGCAGGGCGACGACGGAGATAAGGGTTTCGAGCACCGTCCAGGTCTTGAAGGTCTGGGCGACGGTCATGTTGAAGTATTCCTTCACCAGCCAGAAGCCACCGTCATTGACATGTGACAGCACCACCGAGCCGGCACCGGTGGCCAGCACCAGCAACTCGGGGTGGGCGTAGCCCATCGCCGCGGCGATCGGTGCGACGATGCCGGAGGCCGTGGTCATCGCCACGGTCGCCGAGCCGGTGGCGATCCGCATCAGCGCGGCCATGGTCCAGCCCATCAACAGCGGCGACAGTTCAAAGCGCTGCGACAGGCCGATGATCTCCGCCGCAACGCCGGTGTGCACGAGGATGCCGTTGAGGCCGCCACCGGCGCCCACCAGCAAGGTGATGGCAGCGGTGGGGGCCAAACACTCCTGGGTGAACTTGAGGATCTGCTCACGGCTGAAGCCACGCAGCAGGCCCAGGGTGATGAAGCTCATCAAGGTCGCCAGCAGCAGCGCCACCACCGAATGGCCGATGAAACGCAGGCCGTGGTTGAGGGACGAGCCGGGTGTTGCGATCTGGTCGGCCCAACCACCGAGCAGCATCAACCCGACCGGCAGCAACAAGGTCGCCAGGGTGATGCCGAAGCCGGGCAGTTGCTCATCGGGAATGCGGCTATGGCCTTCATCGAGCAATGCCGCTTCCATCGGGTTGTGCGCGGGCAACTGCACCCTGGGGGCAACGAATTTGGCGAACACCGGACCGGCCAGGGCGGCCGTCGGCAAGCCGACCAGCAGCGAATAGAACACGGTGCGGCCGACATCGGCGCCATAGGCATTCACCGCCAGCATCGCCGCCGGATGCGGTGGCACCAGGCCGTGCACGACCGACAGGCCGGCCACCATCGGCAGGCCGACCAGCAGCAGCGGCACGCCAGTGCGGCGGGCCACGTTGAGCACGATCGGGATAAGCAGCACGAAGCCGACTTCGAAGAAGATCGGCAAGCCCACGCAGAAGGCGATCAGCATCATCGCCCAGTGCACGTTCTTCGTGCCGAAGCGGGCGATCAACGTGCGCGCGATGCGCTCGGCGCCGCCGGACTCGGCCATCATCTTGCCGAGCATGGTGCCCAGCGCGACGATCAGGGCGATATGTCCCAGGGTCTTGCCCACGCCTTGTTCATAGGCCGGCAGGATTTCCGGTGCCGGCATGCCGGCAAACAGTGCCAGGCCCACTGAAACCAGGGTGACACTGATGAAGGGGTTAAGCCGAAAGCGGGCGATCAGCACAATCAGTGCGAGGATCGACAAGGCGGCGTAGATCAACAGCAGATTACCGTCGGTCATGCGTACAGGCCCGGAGGAAGCGGTTAGAACTGCGTGGAAACGGCGCCGACGACGCGGTGTGCGTCATCGACCACCAGCAGGTGGCGCCATTTGTCGAAGGTCAGGCAGGGATGGGAGATATCGAAACAGAGCATGTCGCCCACCTGCAGCGCATCGTCGGCCTGCACTTCGAGGAAGGCGTGCTGGTCCATCATCGCGGTGACCTTCCAATGCGCGGCGGCGTTGCTCGGCGCCGCCTCGCCGGGGCGATAGTGCAGGGCGGGGACCGGGAAGCCGGCATCGAAGGCGGCATCGCGCTTGCCCAGGCCGATGATCGCCTTGCCCGGTTCCGGCCGTGACTGCACATAGGCCCAGAGGCGCAGCGCTGGCTGCAGGCTGCTGCCCATTTCGCGGGCGACCGGGTTGCTGGCGTGGATGCGTTCGGCGGCCTGCCGGTAGATACCGACGTCGTGACTGAGGTAGCAGCCCGGGCGCAGCACGATCTGTGCATCCGCATCGTTGGCCAGCACCGAGAATTCCTCGGCAACCACGTCGAACCAGGCCGAGCCAGCGCCGCTGAGGATGGCCGGCAACTGGCGGAAGCCGCCATTGGCGTGGATCGCCTGCCACTGTGCCAGGCTGCGCTGCAGCATGGCGCGGACGCCGGCCTCGTCGCCGGCGACACCTTCGTAGACTTCCACGCCCACCAATGCCACGGCATCGGGCCAGCGTGCAATTTCCTCCAGCACCGCCTGCGCCTGCGCCTCATCGCGTACGCCGGTACGTCCCCCGGCCAGGCCGATCTCCAGCAGCACCTTGATCTGCTGCCCGCGCGCGCTGAAATAGCTGCCCAGCGCGGCGACATTGGCGGCCGAGTCCACCACGCAGGCGAACCAGAAGCTAGGATCGCGCTGCTGCAAGGAGGCGATCAGCGCGAAGTTGCCCTTGCCGACCAGTTGGTTGGCCAGCAGCACTCGCTGCACGCCTTCGACATGGGCAGCGACGGTCTGTGCCGCAGTGGCCAGGGTGATGCCCCAGGCACCGGCATCGAGCTGCATGCGGAACAGGGCCGGGCTCATGGTGGTCTTGCCGTGCGGCGCCAACTGGCAGCCATAGGCCTGCGCGAACTGACGCATCCACTGCAGGTTGTGCTGCAGCGCCGGGGCACTGAGCACCGCGGCTGGCAGGCTCAGTTGCTCCTCCAGGATCGAAGGTGCGGCGGCTGCGATCGACGCAGGCGTCCACGGGCCGCCGCTGGGGAGGCCCTTGCCGACTAGAACTGCTTCGGAATGAAAGTAATTTTCCTGCACGAATCCTGCCTCTTGCCGTGGTCACCCGGGATTATGGATGGCGATTGGGGCGAAAGGTGGAGAATACGTGAAAATTATTTTCTTGTGTGCACGGAGCCCGCCCGGGCGGGCCTGACAAGCGGGCTCAGAAGTGCAGTTGGGCGCGTCCGGCAAGCACGCCGGTATGGTCCAGCGTCTGCCCGCGCAGTTCATCACGGCGCCGGCTGTCGGTCCAGTCCAGCATCAGCCGGACCTTGCTGGAGGCGTACCAATTCACCCCAAGGGTCCAGGCTTCAGCGGTGACATCGCGCTGCTGCGCTGGCCATTGGCGGCCGTTGATGCGGTCGTAGCGGGCGACAAGTTCCCAGGTGCCGATGTCCCCCTCCGGTTCCAGCTGGATGAAGCGGCCACCTTTGGGGTCATAGGGACGGGTTTCGCCGGTGAGCAGCCAGCTGCCTTGCAGGTAGCCGGCCTGGACTTCGCCACGTTGCTGGCCGTCGTCGTAGCGGGCGCCGCCGTACTCGGCCTGCCACGACCAGGGGCCGGACACGCCTGCGGTTTCGACGCTGTAGCGGTTCACCGAGACTGCGCGGCCGCTGCGGAAGTCCACCAGTGGCAAACGGCCGTTGTCACCGTAGTGGCCGGTGGTGCGAGCCTGCGCACGCAGCGGCAGGGCGCCATCGGCACCTGGATGGCTGTGGTGCTCGTGGGCACCGGAGACACCAAAGTGCAGGACATGGCCCGGTTGCTGCCAGGGCGCGTGGCCGACGCGGCCGCCGATGACGTGCCCCTTGGCCTGCCAGACGTCGATGCTCTCCAGGCTGAAAACGCTGCCGCTCCAGAAAATGCCTGCATGGTTGCCCTGCGCACCGATGCCCAACCGGTAAGCCGTCCCCAGCGACTGCACCAGGAAACTGCGCTCGATGGTGGGGGTGTGGTTGGCGCTGCTGCGATCATCCAGCGTGTAGAACTGCTTGAACTGGCCGGCAGTCAGCAGGGCAGTGCCGATCTTGTGGGTGAGATATACGTCGCGTGCGACCGGGCGATGGCCAGCGAAGTCGGCCTCGAGCTTGTAGCCCACGCTGTGCACCTTGCCTGCCGCGCCCAACCACGCAGCGCGCAGATCGTCGCCGCTGCGTTCTGCGGGGCCGCGCGTGTCATTGTCGAAGTGGGCGAACTCGTAGTAGAGGCGGCCGCTGAACTTGGCGGTGATGTCGTCGTTGGCAAGTGCGGTGGGCGCGGTGGCCAGCATCAGCAGGCCAGTGAATGCAGTGCACAGGGGGAAATCGGCCATCCGTTGCCTCGACACAGGGGAAGTGTGCGGACGATAGACAGCGGGAATGCAGCCACCAATAACGATTTGGGACTAGGGCTAGGGTAGCTGGGCGGTGGCCGTGCCAAACTGCTGCGATGAGTCTGATCAAGGTACTTGTTGCCGACGACCACCCCTTGTTTCGCGCCGCAGTGCTGCATGCATTGCGCGACGGCGGGGCCGTGGGCGAGATGCTGGAAGTGGCCAGTGTCTCGGCGCTGACCGAGGCAGTGGCCGGGCACGCCGATGTGGATCTGGTCCTGCTGGACCTGACCATGCCGGGGGCGCATGGATTTTCCTCGCTGGTGTGGCTGCGGGGGGAGCGGTCCGAGCTGCCGGTGATCATCATTTCCTCCAACGACAATCCGCGGGTGATCCGCCGTGCCCAGCAGTTCGGTGCGGTTGGCTTCATTCCCAAATCCGCACCGGTGGAATCGATAGGGGCTGCAGTGGCTGCGGTGATGGACGGTGATACCTGCTTCCCCCCGTTGGCAGCGGTGCGCTCCGAGCACGACGCGCTGCTTGCCTCACGGCTGGCGCGGCTGACCCCGCAGCAGATCCGCGTGTTGCTGTGCATGGCCGATGGCTTGCTCAACAAGCAGATCGCCCATGTGCTGGGGCTGGCCGAGAACACGGTGAAGGTACATGTCACCGCCGTGCTGAAGAAGCTGGAGTGCAATAGCCGCACCCAGGCGGCGGTGTTGTTGAAGACGCTGGAGGCGGAGTGGGAGCCGGAGTAGCCCAGGACGTTGGGGTAGTGCCGAGCCATGCTCGGCAGAGGCTTTCCCGGTAATGCCCCAGCCGAGCATGGCTCGGCTCTACAGGTGGGGCATTCCGGGTAATGCCCCGCGCACGGCTCGGCGCTACCGTGCAGCGCATACCAGTGCTGGCTCAGCTCGCGCGCTGGTATAGATGCGTCATCAGCGAACGCAACGCCGCGGTTCGTGCCTGCTTGGAAACAAAGCCCCAGTTGCGCTCGCGTGCGAGCTCGCGCAGGTCCGGGTCCTGTTCGGCGGTGAACAGGATCACGCCGGGCTCGTTGCCCCAGCGTTCCACCAGCAAGGGCAACAGCGCAGGGCCGCTGATATCGCCCATGCGCACATCCAGCAACAGCAGGTCGGGATCGTTGCCTGGCTGTGCTGTGGCCTGTGCCGCATCCACGCCGCCGGCGAACTCCACCTGGCAGCCCCAGCGTTCCAGCAGCAGGCGGGTGGCCAGGCTGATGCGCGGATCGTCGTCGATGCACCAGGTCCGGCACCCGGCCAACAGCGATTCCATCTGCGGTTCCTCCGGCAACATCACCGGCAGGGTGCAGCAGCCAACATCACCGCGTGGCAGGCTGACCGAGAACACGCTGCCACGCCCAGGCGTCGAGCGCAGGCCGATGCGGTGATCGAGCAGATGGGCAATGCGATCAACGATGGCCAGACCCAGGCCGGCGCCCGGCTCCTCGCTGCCTGCATTGTCGAGCCGACGAAATTCCTCGAAGATCTCCTGCTGGCGTGCCTCCGGGATGCCGGTGCCGGTGTCGTGGACTTCGATGCGCAGCTGCTCGCCATCGCGGCGACAACCGACGACGATGCGCCCGTTGCGGGTATAGCGCACGGCATTGGACAGCAGGTTCTGCAGGATACGCCGCAGCAGTGCCTCGTCGCTGCGCACCACCGCGCGGGTGGCGACATGGCTGACCCGCAGGCCACGCGCATTGGCGAGGATGCCGAACTCGATGCTCAATGCTTCGAGCATGGGCTCCAGCGCGAAGTCACGGACCCGTTTCTCAAGCGCGCCGGATTCGAGCCGGGAAATATCGAGCAGGCTGGTCAGGATGCCATCCTGTGCGGTCAGCGCATTGTCGACGTTGTCGGCGATGTCGCGGCTGGTTGCATCGGGCAGGCGGCTGCGCAGCGCCGACAGGAACATGCGTGCGGCATTCAGCGGCTGCAGCAGGTCGTGCACGGCTGCGGCCACCAGACGCGTCTTGGCCTGGTTGGCCTCCTCGGCATCACGCTTGGCGCCGGCCAGGTCGTGGGTGCGCTCGCTGATCCGCAGGCTCAGTGTATCGGCCAGCGAACGCAGATCGCGGGCGGCATTGCGGTAGGCGGTGATATCGGTATAGCTGGTGACAAAGCCGCCATCCGGCAGCGGGTTGCCGCGGATCTCGATCACATTGCCGTCGCCACTCTCGCGTTCGTGCATGTGCGGGGTGGCCGATCGCAGGTGGTTGAGCCTGCGTTCGATGGCTTGCTCGATCGGGCCAGGGCCGAGCAGGCCGCGCCTAGCGTTGTAACGGAAGACGTCGGCGATCGGCCGGCCTACCTGGATCAACCCCGGCGGGAACCGGAACAGTTCGACATAGCGCCGGTTCCAGGCCACCAGGTTGAGCTGGGCATCGACCACGCAGACGCCCTGCGGCAGGTGCTGCAGGCTGGCGCTCTCGCCATAGTCGGCGGCACGGGCGGCATGCACCACGCCGTCCTGGGCGGTACGCAGCTCCTGTGCGTGCAGTTCCACCAGTTGCTCCAGCTCGCGACGGCTGCGCTCGCGCAACCGCGCCAGGCGTTGCCGTTGCCATAGGCCATAACCGAGCAGCAGCACCGCGATCAGGCTGGCCATCACCGCGGCGGCAAAGCTGCGCGCGCTGTTGCTGCTGCTGGCGGTACTGCGCAGCAGATGCAGGGTCCATTGCTGTTGCGGCAGTGGCTGCGAGACCCAGATCACGTCGCCGGCATCGGCCAGTTCCGCCCGCTGTTGGTTTGGGCCCAGTCGTGTGCCGGGCGAACGCTGCAGCAGCTGCCGGGGCAGCTGCGTGTACTGGCGGGTGCGCTGGAGTTCCTCGCGGACCTTGTCATCCAGTGCCTGCAGGGTCAGATAACGCCATGGTCGATGACTGGAGAGAAAGATCACACCGTTGCTGTCGCTGACGAAAACCATATCGGCGGTATCGGCCCAGGTCTGCTCCAGCGGCCGCAGGATGACCTTGACCACCACCACGCCGACCGGCTGGCCGCGCTCGTCGCGTACCGCTTCAGACAGGAAATAGCCGGGCATGGCGGTGGTCACGCCTTCGGCATAGAAGGTGCCGCTGCCGTCCTGCATTGCCTGCTGGAAGTACGGGCGGAACTGGTAGTCATTGCCGACATTGTTGCTGCGTGGCATGCGCCAGTTGCTGGCGGCCAGGGCCAGTCCGTTGCGGTCGAGCAGGGTCAGGGTCGAGGTGGCGGCCACGCCATTGACGCGCTCGAGTTTGCGATTCAGGCGCTTCAGCTCCGCTTGGACGAGCGTGGTCCGGGTCAGCGCGCTGCGCACATCCGGATCCAGCGCCAGCACCGCTGGCAGCACACGGTGGCGTTCGATCAGGGCCTGCAGGGCCTCGCCATGCAGGTGCAGTTGGGTGGTCGCGCGCTCGGCGTCGCCGGCAAGGCTGCTGCGCTCGAAATGGCGCAGGGCCACCAGCCCGGTCGCGGTGATGGCTACGCTGGCTGTGAGTGGCAGCAGCCAGCGCATGCGGCGCCGATGGGTGGGAAAGAACGGCATGCCCCCGATGGTCTGGCAGTGCTGTCGCAGCCGGCCATAGGTCTTGTCCGGTTATTGGCGAGGCCGGCTTGGAAGTGCTTCCCGGATCGCGCGGCGTGTTGGCAGTAACACCAATGCGTTATCGGCGGCGCGCGCTTTGGCGGGTAAAAAACAACCGGTAGTGAACTCGAGGTGTTCCCCGTCATGCTTGCCCCTTCCGCTTCTGTTGCCGGCCCTTGCGGGCGTCGGTTGCCGCTTTATCGCCAGTTGTATGTACAGGTGTTGGTGGCGATCGCGCTGGGCGTGCTGCTGGGTCACTTCGAGCCGCTGTTCGCCGAGCAGCTCAAACCGCTGGGTGACGCTTTCATCAAGCTGGTGAAGATGATCATCGCGCCGGTGATTTTCCTGACCATCGTCACCGGCATCGCCGGGATGACCCACCTGCGCAGCGTTGGCCGGGTGTTTGCCAAGGCGATGGCCTATTTCATGTTCTTCTCCACCCTGGCACTGGTGGTCGGCATGGTGGTGGCGCATGTGGTGCAGCCCGGCGCCGGCATGAACATCAATCCTGCTGATCTGGACCAGAGTGCGGTGGATGGCTACGTGCAGCGCTCGCATGAGCTGAACCTGGTCGGCTTTGCGCTGGACATCATTCCCAGGACCCTGCTCAGCCCCTTCGTTGGCGACAACATCCTGCAGGTGCTGTTCGTGGCCGTGCTGTTCGGCATCGCCCTGGCCTCGGTTGGCGAGAAAGGACGACCGGTGCTGGCCCTGCTGGAAGCGCTGACGAGCCCGGTGTTCAAACTGGTGCACCTGCTGATGAAGGCTGCGCCGATCGGTGCGTTCGGCGCCATCGCCTTCACCATTGGCAAGTACGGCATCGCCTCGCTGGTCAACCTGGCCTGGCTGGTGGGCGCGTTCTACCTGACCTCGCTGCTGTTCGTGGTGGTGGTGCTGGGCGCGGTGGCCCGCGTCTGCGGGTTCTCGGTATTCCAGCTGGCCCGCTACCTGAAGGCCGAACTGCTGCTGGTACTGGGCACCTCCTCATCCGAATCGGCGCTGCCCTCGCTGATGGAGAAGATGGAGCGGGCCGGCTGCAGCAAGTCCGTCGTCGGCCTGGTGGTGCCTACCGGCTACTCGTTCAACCTGGATGGCACCAACATCTATATGACCCTGGCGGCATTGTTCATCGCCCAGGCCACCAACACCGAACTGAGCCTTGGCCACCAGATCGCGCTGTTGCTGGTGGCCATGCTCAGCTCCAAGGGCGCGGCCGGGGTTACCGGTGCGGGATTCATCACCCTGGCCGCGACCTTGGCGGTGGTGCCGGAGGTGCCGGTGGCGGGCATGGCGTTGATCCTGGGCGTGGACCGCTTCATGAGTGAATGCCGTTCGTTGACCAATTTCATCGGCAACGCCGTGGCGACGGTGGTGGTTTCGCGCTGGGAGGGGGCGCTGGATCGGCAGCGCCTGGCACTGGTGCTCGCCGGCATGGAGCCGTCGGAACTGCCGCCTTCGCAGACGACGAGGGCCTGAGCTTTACCTGTGTGTGTGTGCGTTTTTGCGCGGGGCTCGCAACCGAGCAGGCGGCCCCGCGACTTTTTTACCGTCCCGAGCCTGTCATCCCCAGGGCGGAGACTTGCACACATGCGGTTGCGTGGAAGGATCGGAATTGTGCGGTTGCAGCATGACTGCGACAGCATAGCGACAGGTCCAGCCGCCTTAACGGCGTTATCATCTCCCGTCCTTCTTGCCCATTAGCGCTCACAACTCGATGTCCAACGAAGATTTCAAGCAGGCCGCCCTCGAATATCACCGGATGTCGCCGCCCGGCAAGATCAAGGTGGTGGCTACCAAGCCCATGTTGACCCAGCGTGACCTGTCGCTGGCGTATTCGCCGGGTGTGGCACATGCCTGCGAAGCGATCATGGAAGACCCGGCCATGGCCAGCGAGATGACCGCGCGCGGCAATCTGGTTGGCGTGATCACCAACGGCACCGCCGTGCTGGGCCTGGGCAATATCGGCCCGCTGGCCGGCAAGCCGGTGATGGAAGGCAAGGGTGTGCTGTTCCAGAAGTTCGCCGGCATCGATGTGTTCGATATCGAAGTCAATGAGAACGACCCGGACAAGCTGGTCGAGATCATCGCCTCGCTGGAGCCGACCTTCGGCGGCATCAACCTGGAAGACATCAAGGCACCGGAGTGCTTCGTCGTCGAGCGCAAGCTGCGCGAGCGGATGAACATCCCGGTGTTCCATGACGACCAGCACGGCACCGCGATCATCGTCGGTGCTGCCGTGCTCAACGCCATGGTGATCACCGGCAAGAAGATCGAAGAGGTCAAGCTGGCCACCACCGGCATGGGCGCGGCGGGTATTTCCTGCGTCAATATGCTGGTTTCGTTGGGTTTGAAGCCGGAAAACATCCTGGCCTACGACCGCGACGGCGTGATCCACACCGGCCGTACCGACCTGGACCCGGAAAAGGCCCGCTACGCCCGCGATACCGACAAGCGCACGCTGGCCGAGATCGTTGATGGTGCGGACATCTTCCTGGGCCTGTCGGCCGGCGGCATCCTCAGCAAGGACATGGTCGCCAGCATGGCGCGTGATCCGGTGATCTTCGCCCTGGCCAATCCCTACCCGGAAATCCTGCCGGAAGATGCCAACGCGGTGCGCCCGGACATCATCATGGGCACCGGCCGTTCGGATTACCCGAACCAGGTCAACAACGCGCTGTGCTTCCCCTACCTGTTCCGCGGTGCGCTGGACGTGGGCGCGACCACCATCAACGAAGAAATGAAGGTCGCCTGCGTGCGCGCGATTGCCGCGCTGGCGCGCAAGGAAGCGTCCGACCTGGGCTCGGCCTACGGCGGCGAGGTCCCCAGCTTCGGCCGTGACTATGTGATTCCGCGTCCGTTCGACCGGCGCCTGCTGGTCGAGCTGTCCTCGGCCGTGGCGCAGGCGGCGATGGACTCGGGCGTGGCGACCCGCCCGATCGCCGATATGGCGGCCTATCGCGACAAGCTGGCCCAGTTCGTCTACCGCACCAGTCTGTTCATGAAGCCGGTCTATGACCGCGCGCGCTCGGACAAGCAGCGCGTGGTCTACGCCGAGGGTGAGGAAGAGGTGGTGCTGCAGGCGGTGCAGAACGTGATCGACGAAGGCGTGGCCTTCCCGATCCTGATCGGCCGTCCGGACGTGATCGAGGCCCGCATCGAGCGGCTGGCCTTGCGCATGCGCGCCGGTGTCGATTTTGAAATCACCAATATCAACGACGATCCGCGCTTCAACGAGTACTGGCAGTACTACCACGAGATGACCGGCCGCAAGGGCGTCACCGTGGCCGCGGCCAAGAACCTGATGCGCTCGCGTCCTACCCTGATCGCGGCGGTGATGGTGGCCCGCGGTGAGGCCGATGCGATGCTGTCGGGCCTGGTTGGCCGCTTCCACAAGAAGCTCGGCTATGTGCGCAGCGTGATCCCGCTGGAATCCAAGGTCAGCTCGACCTCGGCCATGACCGGCGTGATCAACAACCAGGGCGTGTTCTTCTTCGTCGACACCCATGTGCAGGAAGACCCGAGCGTCGAGCAGATCGTCGAATCCACGCTGCAGGCGGCCTACCGCATGAAGCTGTTCGGCATCGAGCCGAAGATCGCGCTGCTGTCGCATTCCAACTTTGGCAGCCACGATTCCAAGGACGCGCTGAAGATGCGCCAGGTGCGTGAGGCCTTGCTCAAGCGCAACCCGCGCCTGAACGTGGACGGCGAAATGCAGGGTGACACCGCATGGGATGAGGCATTGCGCGAGAAGTTGCTACCCAACAGCACGCTCAAGGGCCGTGCCAACCTGTTCGTGCTGCCCAATCTGGAAGCGGCCAACATCGCCTACAACCTGGTGCGCGTGTTCACCAACGGCGTTGCGATCGGACCGATCCTGATGGGCATGACCAAGCCGGTGCACATCCTCACCAGCAGTGCCAGTTCGCGCCGCGTGCTGAACATGACCGCGATTGCCGCGGTGGATGCGCAGATCCGCAAGCAGATGGAAGCCGAACGCGCAGGTTGATTGCCAACCCGCATGCGTCAAAGCAGAGCCGGCCTTGCGCCGGCTTTTCTTTTGCCGGTGATGCGAGAACTGCCGATCTTTTGTAGGAGCGGGGGGGGGCGCGGAGCGCGGCCGCCGGGCGGTGGGAGGATTTGCGGGGTACAAGGGTGTTGACGCGTGGCCGGGGGGGCGCC